>SLKB01000307.1 GCA_007134805.1 Paracoccaceae bacterium | reverse complement strand
GGCGGCGCGGGCGCGCATCGGTTCCAGCCGCTCATAGAGCTGTGCCTGCAGCGCCTGCACGGCGCCTGTGGCGAGCGTCAGATCAACGTCCTCCCAATCCTGCCCGGTCGTGTTCTCGACCACGGCCCAGCCAGTCAGCACCAGACCATCTGCGCCATCCTCGGCGCGCCAGGCGGTTTTCCACAGGGGCGCGGGCTGCAGCCAGCCGAGCGTCACGTCGCGCGGTGCGGTCTCGGTGCTGGTCAGTGTAACGTCGAGCGTCAGCGCACGACTGCCCGCGCGCAGTGCGTCGAGCCCGCGCGCCATGGCGGCGCGGTCGGCTTCGTCGGTAAAGTGCAATTCCGTGGCCTCATCCAGCGCGATCTGACGGATGCGGCCTGCCTCATCGCGCAGCGCGAGGGCAACGCAGCCGCTCTGGCCCTCTGTCATGCAGGGGACCGGGCGGGTGCCCATGACGGCCCCGCTCAGCGCGGTGCCGCGCCGCTCCGCCTCGACCGGTGCGCCGATCATGGCGGCCAGCAGTGCCTGCAGGTCGCTCAGCGCCTCGGGCGCGAAGGGCAGGCCCGCGAAGACATCCGCCACCCCGCCGGGGCCGGTCATCGACAGCATCGGCACACCGCCACCGGGGTCGGCGAGGCGCAGGGATTTCAGGAAATCGTCAATATCGGCACGGCGGATCTGAAGCTGCATCCCCTCGGCATCGAGCATGCCCTCGGCTTCAATCATCGCGAGCCCGGCGGTCGAGAGTGTAACCGCGCGGATTTGCGGCTCGGCAAGGGCGGGCAGGGCGAGGCTTGCGAGGCAGAGGGGCAGGACAAGGCGCATGGGGCATTCCTTTCGCTTGTGGCGCAAGCCTAGGGCGCGGGCTGTGGCACCGACAAGCGGGATTGTCGGGGCAGGCGTAAACTTGCCGTGTTCGTGGGGCTGGACGCGCGCCATCGCTGGGGGTAATGCTGTGCCATGCCACAAGATGATGACGCCACCCCGGATCTGAACGCGCTTGCCACGGAACCGCTGCGCCGGGCGCTGGGATCGCGCTATCTGCAATATGCGCTTTCGACCATCATGCACCGCGCGCTGCCCGATGCGCGTGACGGGCTCAAGCCGGTGCACCGCCGCATCCTCTATGCGATGCGTGAATTGCGGCTCTCACCCACGGGCGGCTTTCGCAAATCGGCCAAGATCACGGGCGATGTGATGGGCAATTACCATCCCCATGGCGATGCCGCGATCTATGACGCCATGGCGCGGCTGGCGCAGGATTTCAACGTCCGCTATCCGCTGGTGGACGGGCAGGGCAATTTCGGCAATATCGACGGCGACAACCCCGCTGCCGCCCGCTACACCGAGGCGCGGATGACCCGCGCCGCCGAGATGCTGCTGGAGGGTCTGGCCGAGAACGCAGTCGATTTCCGGCCCAATTACGACGGCACGCTGGAAGAGCCAGTCGTCCTGCCCGCGGCCTTTCCCAACCTGCTGGCCAATGGCGCAAGTGGCATTGCGGTGGGTATGGCCACGAATATCCCGCCGCACAATCTCGATGAGCTGATCGAGGGTTGCCTGGCGCTGATCAAGACACCGGACCTGCCCGATGAAGAGTTGCTAGCGCTGATCCCCGGCCCGGATTTCCCCACCGGCGGGGTGGTGGTCGAGCCGCGCGAGGCGATCCTGAGCGCCTATCAGACCGGGCGTGGCGCCTTTCGTCTGCGCGCGCGCTGGCAGATCGAGGATCTGGGGCGCGGCGCCTGGCAGGTGGTGGTGACCGAAATCCCCTTTCAGGTGCCGAAATCGCGCCTGATCGAGAAGCTCGCCGAAGTGATCCAGACCCGCAAGGTGCCGCTCCTGGCCGATGTGCGCGACGAATCAGCCGATGATGTGCGCATCGTGCTGGAACCCCGCGCGCGCACGGTGGACCCGGAATTGATGATGGGCCTGCTGTTCAAGAATTCCGATCTGGAAACGCGCTTCAGCCTGAACATGAATGTGCTGATCGACGGGCTGACGCCCAAGGTCTGCTCGCTGCGCGAGGTGCTGCGCGCCTTTCTCGACCACCGCCGTGAGGTCCTGCAGCGCCGCAGCCAGCACCGACTCGACAAGATCGACCACCGGCTGGAGGTGCTCGAGGGCTTCATCATCGCCTATCTGAACCTCGACCGCGTGATTGACATCATCCGCTATGACGAGGCCCCGCGCGCGGCGTTGATGCGCGAGACATGGGGGCGCAGCTTCGCCCGCGCGACCTCGGAAAAGGACTATGTTCCGCCCGCGCCGGGTGAGGGCGAGTTGTCCGAGCTGCAGGCCGAATCGATCCTGAACATGCGGCTGCGCAGCCTGCGCCGTCTGGAGGAGATCGAGCTGCGCAAGGAGCGTGACGCGCTTCTGATCGAGCGCGCCAAACTCGAGGACCTGCTGGCCTCGGAGCGGTTGCAATGGACGCGCATCGGCAAGGATCTGCGCGAGGTGCAGGCAAGTTTCGGCAAGGCGAGTGATCTGGGTCGCAGGTGCACCAGCTTTGCCGAGGCGGGCGAGGTTGAAGATGTTCCGATGGAGGCCATGATCGAGCGCGAGCCGATCACGGTCATCTGCTCGAAAATGGGTTGGATCCGCGCGATGAAAGGCCATGTCGCGCTGGATCAGGCCTTCAAGTTCAAGGATGGCGACGAGGGTCGTTTCGCCTTTCATGCCGAGACCACCGACAAGATCGTGCTCTTCGGCTCCAACGGGCGGTTCTATACGCTGATGGGAGCCAATCTGCCCAGCGGGCGCGGCATGGGCGAGCCGGTGCGGCTGATGGTGGACCTGCCCAACGAGGCCGGGATCGTCGATCTGTTCACCCATCGCGCGGGCGCGCGGCTGATCGTGGCCTCCAGCAAGGGCGACGGCTTTGTGGTCCCCGCCGACGAGGTCATCGCCCAGACCCGCTCGGGCAAGCAGGTGCTGAATCTGCGCGAGGGCGTGCGCGCGCATGTCTGCCGCGTGGCGACCGGCGATCATCTGGCCGTGGTGGGCGAGAATCGCAAGTTGTTGATCTTCCCGCTGTCGGAACTGCCCGAGATGATGCGCGGCAAAGGTGTGCGGTTGCAGGCCTACAAGGATGGCGGGCTGTCGGATCTGACCAGTTTCGCCCTCGCTGACGGGTTGCGCTGGAAAGACCCCGCCGGGCGCACCCGAACCGAGACCGCGCTGAGCGAGTGGATCGGCAAACGCGCCAGCGCCGGCCGTATGGCCCCGCGCGGCTTCCCGCGTGACAATCGCTTTAACTGATCCGCCGCTGGTTTGCGCTGCGCGACCGGATCATGTAGCAGTGGGCGAGATGTTGGCCGGAGATGATAGATGACAGGGATCAGGGCTTTCGCGCGCAAGGCTGGCGCGCTCATGCTGGTGGCGTTTCTTTCCGCCTGCGCCAGCGGCGCGGAACTGGGGGACGAGCGCGCCGAACTCGGTGACTTCTTCCTGTCGCATGCGATTGTCGTGGCCGATGAGGCGACACCGCTGCCCGGCTCACGCTCGGCCACTGCCGAGGAATGGGAAGAGTCGCTGACTGACGAGTTGCGCCGCAGGCTGGGGCGCTATGATGGCGACACGCTCTATCATGTCGCCATCAAGGTCCACGGCTACATGCTTGCGCCGCCGGGTATCCCGCTCGTGGCCTCACCGCGCTCGGTCCTCGGCATTACGGTCGATCTCTGGGATGATGCCGCAGGCGAGCGGCTCAACAGCCGCCCGCATCAGATCATCATCGGCGAGGCCTTTTCCGGTTCGACGGTCGTGGGCTCCGGCCTGACCCTGACCCGCGAGGAACAGATGCAGCAACTCTCGGAAAATGCCGTGCTCTCCGTCGAGCGTTGGCTGGCCAACAACTCGGACTGGTTCCCGCCCAAGGGCACAAACGCGCCCGACCCGGAGTTGCTGGCCGAGATGGGGCTGGGTGGGGAAGAGGACCCGCTCTGAGCCTCTGTCGCAAAGGCGCTTGATTTTCCTGCGCAAGCTGGATATGCCCCGCCGCGTATCCTCTCGGGCCGCGTTTGAAGGGCCTATCAACAAAGGGTTGTGAGACCATGGCAAAGCAAAAGTTTGAACGCAATAAACCGCATGTGAACGTCGGTACGATTGGCCACGTGGACCATGGCAAGACGACGCTGACCGCTGCGATCACGAAGTATTTCGGCGATTTCCGCG
>SLKB01000302.1 GCA_007134805.1 Paracoccaceae bacterium | reverse complement strand
GGGGCCGGGCACAGGCGGATGCCTGCGCGCAAGCCTCTGGTAGTCTCCACGGCCCCGCTTCCGCAAACCGGTGCCCTCCCCCGCTCTCTTGCGCCGCGCGTCAGTGAATATGCAGCCGGATCCCGGGTGCCTCGATGGCCGCGGCCGCGTCGAGCGCGGCGCGCAGATGCGTGCGCAGATAGCTCGCATGAAAGGCCGAAGGTGCTTTCAGCCGGATCTCGTCGGCCTGCTCGCAGATGTCGAGCGCGGCAAACCAGGCGTGATAGGTGCTCGGATCCTCGGCCTGCAGGCGCTGCGCGATGCGTGGCCAGGCCCCCTGCCCTTCCGGCACCGGCACTTGCGGAAACGGGATCACCTTGCGGTCGGCGGCGTGCGGCTCGGGCGCGAGGCGGGCGACCAGATCGGGGCCGACCACCTCCCAGCTTGTCCGCGTGTCGTCAAGGATGCGCGCGATCCCCAGCCCGTAGACCGTCACCCTGCCCCGTGCGGGCGCGCGCTTCTCGATGAGCCAGCCGCGCGCGCGGAAGGCCGCCATCTCGCGCTTGACCGTGCGCGTGTCCACCGACCACAGCCGCGCGATTTCCGTCTGTCCGACCGAGAGGTGATCATTCTGCCAGTTGTAGCGCGCCGTGATCAGGCAGATCAGCCGCAAGGTCTGGCGCTGCAGGGTCTTGCCCTGCCCCAGCGCATGGACCCCGAGGATGGTCAGCAGATCGTATTTCAGCGCGCCGCCTGCCCGGCCGACGGGTTTCTTGACCAACATGCCTTGCCCCCGGTGAGTAGCCCTCACCTGTCTGTCCGGCAGTCACGTCGTTTTTCAGAAGCGCCCCTGGATCAACGCCGCTGTCCTGCTCGTTACGCCACTGCTCAGCGTTTTTCGTATCGTTGCAGGCATTAACGTCCTGAATGGCGATTCTGTCAAGTCCTCGCCGTGCCGCCCGCCATTTTTCTGCCGTGATCCTGTTTTCGACAGACAAAGAAATGGTTCAGAATGGTGATAGGGGACACCCTGGATGTCCCCCCATCGAGGCGGGGATGTCCCCTCAACCTGTCGCGGGGCCGCAACTCTGTCCCCCCATATCTTCCCTCTCGGCGCCCGTTCCGCGCGGTCCGCGGCGCGCGTCATCCGCGCCGCTGCCGAATCGCCGAAGCCCTTGCCAGATGGGCTTGAGCGGCGGCGCAGGCGCGCATCTGAGTGAGTGTAACTTATCTTTTGCAGTTTTGCCAAATCCAGCGTATTTCTGAAAATACCAATAATCAACGTCCAGACAACGGAATCGAGCATGTTTACCCATCAGGACCTCGCCGCGCTGCAGGCGCAGTCGCTCAAGATGCAGGGCCATATCCGCCGGCAGACCTTCTCGCCCGAGCATGAGAAGACCCTGCGCCGCTTCTCGTCATGGGAAGTGGCCGAGCTGATCCTGCGCATCAACCAGTCCACCTTTCGCGGGCGCTTCGCCGCCGACCCCGACCTTCCCGGCGGGGAAGTCGAGGAGGATGGCCGCCAGCGCTGGTTCACCCTCTCCGAGATCAACGAGCTGCGCCGCAAGATGAAGATCAACCGCGCCTCGCTGATGCCCAAGCGCCCCGCCGGCAAGCGCGCGATCCGGGTTGCGATCTCGAACTTCAAGGGCGGCGCGGGCAAGTCGACCGTCGCGCTGCACATGGCGCATGCGAGCGCGCTCGATGGCTACCGCGTGCTGCTGGTGGATTTCGACCCCCAGGCGACGCTGACCCATTCGATGGGGCTGCATGATGTCAGCGAGGATCTGACCGTCTGGGGGATCATCGCGCGCGATCTGGTGCATGAGACCGACCGCATGAACGCCGCCCCGCGCGCGGCCGAAAGCGGCACTGCCCTGCCCCAGCGCCGCCTGCCGGGGTCGGTCCGCGATCTGGGTCTGGGCGAGTTGCGGGTGTCCGATTTCATCAAGCCCACGGCCTGGCCGACGATCGACATCGTGCCAAGCTGCGCCAATGCCGCCTTTGTCGAGTTCGCCTCGGCCCAGTATCGCCATCTCAACCCGGACTGGTCCTTCTTCGCGGCGGTGTCGCGCTACCTCGATGCGCTGCCCAATGACGCCTATGACCTGATCCTGTTCGATTGCCCGCCCGCGATCGGCTACCAGTCGATGAACGCGGTCTTCGCCGCCGATGTGCTCTATATCCCGTCGGGGCCGGGCTATTGGGAATATGACAGCACCACATCCTTCATCGGCCAGCTTGCCGAGGCGCTGGAGGATCTGGCGCTCGGTTTCGACGGAACCTTCCCCGCGGGGAAGATGCAGCTGCCCAAGGCCTTCATCGATCTGCGCTTCCTGATGACCCGGTTCGAGCCGGGCAATGAATTGCACCGCGCGATGTATGAGGCCTTTCGCAAGGTGTTCGGCGATACTGTCTGCCGCGAGCCGATCGAGATGACCCGCGCGGTCGAGCAATCCGGGCGCTTCCTGTCATCGGTCTACGAGATCGATTACCGCACCATGACGCGCGAGACATGGCGCCGCGCGCGCGCCTCGTTCGATCGCGCTTACGGCGAATTCAAGGACTGCTTTCTGGCGGCCTGGGACAAGGTGGAGGATGAGAGATGAAAAAGCGCCGCGTCTTCGATATTGAGCTGCCCGACGGCGAAGAAACCTTCCCCGCGGGGAAGGTCGAGGGCCAGGACCCCGAGGGCGAGGCGGACAGCGCGGCCGCCCCCCGCCGCTCGCCCATGGCCGCCGCGATCTCCGAGAATGCCGATGCGCTGCGCAATCGCCGCGTGCTCGAGGATCAGATCCGCGCCGAGAATGACGCGCTTGCGGCCGAGCATGTGCGCATGAAGAAGCTGGGCCTGATCGTGGATCTGGTCGATCTCGATGCGGTCGAATGCCGCAAGCTGGTGCGCGACCGCAAGCCCGGCGATGATCTGGAACTGACCGAGCTTGTCGCCTCGATCCGCGATCTGGGCCTGTCGAACCCGATCCGGGTCGAGGCGCGGGAGGATGGGCGGTTCGAGCTGGTGCAGGGGTTCCGCCGGCTTGCGGCCTATCGCCAGCTTCTGGAAGAGACCGGCGATGAAAGCTGGCGCCGGATCCCGGCCGGAATCCTTCCCCGCGGGGAAGATCTGCAGGCGCTCTACCGGCGCATGGTCGATGAGAACCTCGTGCGCAAGGACATCTCCTTTGCCGAGATGGCGATGCTTGCGCTGAACTATGTGCGCGACCCCGGCATCGAGGAAAACGACCCCGACCGCGCCGTGGCGGTGCTGTTCAAATCGGCCGGCTACCAGAAGCGCAGCTATGTGCGCCAGTTCATCCGCGTGATGGACCGGCTTGGCGATCACCTGCGCTTCCCGCAGCATATCCCGCGCGCGCTGGGGTTGAAGCTGGCCGCCCAGCTTGAAGAGCGCACGGATCTTGTCCCGCAGATCCGCACCGCGCTCGAGGATTGGGACAACCGCTCGGTCGTCGATGAGCTGGATGTGCTGCGCAAGGCCGTCGCGTTCGACGAGCGCGTGGAAGGGCAGGGGGCGCGCGCGGCCGGGCAGGGGGCAAAGCCGGGCCGGCCTGCATCGCGGGCCAAGACGACCTTTCAGGTGTCGACGCCGCAGGGGGCGGCCAAATGCACCGCCGCCAATGGACGGCTGGAGATCAAGCTGGCGCGCGATTTCTCGGCGCTCGACCGCCGCAGGCTCGAGGCCGCGCTGGCGCGCCTGCTCAGCGATCTGGGCTGACCTTCCCCGCGGGGAAGGTCTGGTTTGCAATTGAATCTGTCGCCACTAAACGACCGTTTGCAAGCGCAGGCAAGGGCGGTCGCTGTGGCCATGCCGCCGCGCAACCCCCTGGTTTCCCTGCGCTGCGCACGATCAGGCTGCGGCCGGGCAGTCGCGCGCTGGCCCCGCATATAAAGGTGTCTGACAGCGCCGCGCGAAACGCGCGGGTAATGCGCGCAACGCCGGTATTTTGCACAGCCAAGACACAACGCAATTGTAAAGATTGATATATTTCGCGCCCGTCCAGTCCAGCGCGGCACGCGGTCACGGCCGCGTGCAGTTCACCCATTGTCGCGTCCAATTCCCGATTTCACTTGACGTCGTACGCTGAAACTGACGCGCTGGAATTCCATCCTGGCGTTTCACCAACATGCCAGGATCCCCAAGCTTCACAGCCCCGCGGCTTTGGTCAGAGTCACCCGGAACCTGTCGCGCC
>SLKB01000166.1 GCA_007134805.1 Paracoccaceae bacterium | reverse complement strand
GTGAGATCCTCGACATGCAGCGCCTTGTCGGGTTCGTGCAGAATGTCGTCTTGCATGTCACTTCTCACTTCAGGGCGGGCAACCAGCCCGGCAGTTTGCACATGTCGCGGCCATCAGGCCTTACGGAGAGATATCCCAGCGCGCGGCCCAGTCGTGCAGCGCCTCCGGCCAGTCGGGCACACTCCCCCCCAGGGCGTCGGTGATGGTGATGGTGTTGGCGCGGATCATCCCGATATAGGTGCCCTCCGGGCTCCCATCATCGCCCATCGCGTCCGAGAACAACTCACCCCCGATCGCGACCGCATGGCCGCGGCTCTGCACTTCGGCGACAAGCGCCTCGATGGTGCGCGGATTGATCGTGGTCTCGACGAAGACCGCCGGCACATCTTGCGCGACGACGAAATCCGCCACGTCGCGAATGTCGCTGATGCTGGCCTCGGCGGCAGATGAGATGCCCTCGATGGCCTCGGAGGCCTCGAGCCCGTAGGCATCGGCAAAATAGTAGAAGGCGTCATGCGCCGTGACCAGGATGCGCCTGCCCTCCGGGATCGAGGCGATGGCTTCGCCCACCCACCGATGCAGTGCGTCGAGCTGCGCCTGAAGCGCCGCGACATTTACTTCCATCTCGGCGGCACAATCCGGGCGCTGCTCGGCAATGGCCTCGGCGATGACAGGCGCGATGCGCGCCCAGCGGCTGACATCCATCCACAGATGCGGGTCCATCGCCGAGGGCGCGTCGGGATCGTCCAGCAGATCGCTTGGCCCGAAACTCGCCGCGGCAAGCCCCACGGTCGGGGTCCGATCGCCAAAACGGTCGAACACATCGGCCAGACGTTCCTCGAGCGTGCGATCGACATAGAAGATCAACTCCGCCGCTGCGAGGGCGTCGACATCGCGGGGCGTGGCGGAATAGTCATGCGGATCGACGCCTGGCCCCATCAGGGTCGCAACTTGCGCGCAGGCGCCTGCAACGCTCTGCGCGACATCACCGATCATGCCGACTGTGGCCAGAACCGAGAGCGGCGCCTCGTCAGCGGCGGCCGGCGTGGCGAGAACAAGGGCGGCACATGCGGCGAGTGTCTGACGGTTCAATCGGTGTGGGCGCATTGATCTGTTTTCCATTCGCTGATCGGTTGGCGATATAAATATGAGAATGAGAAGCGTTTGCAATACCTGTTTCGCAAGATCTGGATCGACGCGCGCTCGGAGGCCACCCTTGCCCATGCACCTCCCTAGAAAGATTGCCTGAAGTCGATGCAACAGAGTTGCGAGTGCTGTCGTTCCGCGTGCTGTCCACGCTCGACACGAGAGCGCCCCGGAAGCCCCGACGGTTGCCAACGCGGCTGGACAGGACACACCCGCCATATGGCGCTCAATGCTCCGAGGCGCTGTCCTTCAGGCAGGATTGCAGCGCGGCGAGTTGTGCGGCCCCCGCCGAGGAGGCCTCGCGCTCGAACGCACGGTAGAGATCGAGCACCTCCTGCCCTGCCGCTGTCAGTGCCGCGCCGCCGCCACCCGGGCCGCCGCGCGTGCTTTCCACCACCGGCGCGCGGAACATCGCGTTCAGCGTGCCAACCAGTTCCCAGGCCCGCTTGTAGCTCATGCCCATCTCGCGTCCCGCAGCCGCGATCGACCCGCAGCGATGGATCCGTTCGAGCAATTCAGCCTTTCCCGGCCCGATCATTCCGGCCTCGCCGAAGACAATCCGGATTCGCAGACTGGGGCGATGCGGGTCGTTCATCATCCTGCGACATTCCTCCGATCCGGCTCGCTTTGCAAGCGAGCAGCGCCTTGACCCGCCCCGCCTAGCTGAACCGCCCCTAGCAGAGAAAGAGCAGCGGCCCCTGCGATGTTACCAACAACCCTCGCGGGCAAATGATTACTTCTCGAATCAGATGCTTGCCATTATGTTCCGATAGATCCCGAAGTTGCCAAGCGGTGGAGATCTTGCCATGTGCGTCGTCTGCTCGTCTCCTGAAACGGCACGCGCAGCGGGCATCGATCCCTGCTTGTGCGGGGCGCCGGAAACGCTTGCGGCCTATGCCCGGATCGAGGCGGACATCTCGCGTCGTCAGATGCTGGGCGGGGCGGCAGCTGTGATCGGGATGTTCGCAGGCTTCGGTCTTGCGCCCACGGAAGTGCGCGCGCAAACGCCCGGCCGGCCGCGCCTGTTGCGAAATCTGCGATATTTCGATGGTGTGACCCTTTCGATGCAAGAGGGGCGGAACATCCTTGTCATGGGCAATCGGATCGTGGGCCTGCCCGCCGCCGACGAGATCCCGGAAGAGGCCGAGGTCATCGATTGCAGGGGCCGGTCAGTCATTCCCGGCCTGATCGACGCGCATTGGCACTCGACCCTCGTCGCAGTGACCCAACTCGCGGCCATGACCCAAGATGTGGGATTCATCCACCTCATGGCCGGGCGCGAGGCGGGCGCGACGCTCATGCGCGGCTTCACCACAGTGCGCGATGTGGGCGGGCCTGCCTTCGGCCTGCAGATGGCGATCGATCGCGGCGTGACGGCAGGCCCCCGGATCTTCCCGTCGGGGGCGATGATCTCGCAGACGTCGGGGCATGGGGATTTCCGCCTTCTATCGGAATTGCCGCGCTTTCCGGACACGCCGCCTAACGCGATCGAGCGTCAGGGCGTGGCACTGATTGCGGACGGTGCCGATATGGTGCTGCGCGCGGCGCGGGAACAACTGATGAAGGGGGCAAGCCAGATCAAGATCATGGCGGGCGGCGGTGTGACCTCGCTCTATGACCCGCTTGACACGACACAGTACACCGAACGCGAAATGCGCGCCGCAGTCGAGGCGGCCGAGGATTGGGGCACCTATGTCTGCGCGCATGTCTATACTCCTGGCGGGATCCGCCGGGCCGTCTCTGCAGGCGTGAAATCCATCGAGCATGGGCAGCTGGCCGATGAGGAAACCGTGCAGATCATGGCCGGCGAAGGTGTCTGGTGGTCGCTTCAGCCCTTCCTCGCGGACGAAGACTCGAACCCGCAGACCGATCCCGTCCGGCGCGCAAAGCAGCTTGAGGTCGCCGAGGGGACAGTGCGCGCGTTCGAACTCGCACGGAGCCATGACGTGTCGCTGGCCTTTGGGACGGATATCCTGTTCAACCCCGCCGGCACAGCCAGCCAGGGGCGGCAACTGGCCAAATTCGCCCGCTATATGTCGCCGCTTGACGCGCTGCACACAGCAACCGGGGCGGCGGGGCAATTGCTGGGCCTGTCGGGCGCCCGCGCGCCCTATGATGGGCGTTTGGGCGTCATTTCGGAAGGGGCGCTCGCCGATCTGCTGGTCGTCGATGCCGATCCCGAGCAGGGGCTCGAATGGCTGGACGATCCGGAGGGCCGGATCAATCTGATCATGAAGGACGGCCGGGTCGTCAAGGATACCCTTTGACAGGGACAGCACGCAAAGGATCGATCCATGCGCACGAAACTCGTTCTGGCGGCAATGAGCCTGCCCTTCGTGGCCGCGACAGGGCTCGCGCAGACAGGCCCCGATCAGGCCTTCCAGATCACACCCTATGTCTGGGCAACCGGAGTCGGCGGCGATATCAGGCCCTTCGCGGGCGCGCCGACAGTGTCCATCAACAAGTCCTTCTCTGACCTGATCGGCGATCTTGATGCGGCGATCTTCATCTCGGCCTATGCCCGGCAGGGCCGGTTCGTCTTCATGGGCGATATCAGCAGTTCGTCCTCATCGCGCAGCGGGGTGACACCGAGCCCCCCGGCCCCGGCCGAGCTTCCCGCGACCGGCAAGCTGCGCCAGACCTCGCTGACGGCCCTTGGCGGCTACAGGGTCGCGCAGACGCCCGAGGCAAGCTTCGATCTGCTGGCCGGCGCACGGCATTGGCGCGTGCGCGGCGAGGTGGACACACCCCTGGGCAGCGCCAGCCGCGCGCGCAACTTCACCGACCCGCTGATCGCTGCACGCGCGAATATCCAGATCGCGCCCGGCTGGTCGGCCTTGCTTTACGTGGATGCGGGCGGGTTCGGGGTCGGCTCGCGCGTGACGTCACAAGTGCTTGGCACAGTGAACTATCAGATCACGGACAGCGCCTACATTTCAGCCGGGTATCGACATCTGCATGTCGATTATCGCGATGACGGCACACGGTTCGACATGCGCATGAGCGGGCCGGTGATCGGGGCGACACTCCGGTTCTGAGCGCCTGACGCAAGATCGCGCGGG
>SLKB01000228.1 GCA_007134805.1 Paracoccaceae bacterium | reverse complement strand
GCCTGCGCGCCCGAGAACATTGCGACGCGCGCCATGGCGATGGAGGCGCTGGCCGCGCGACTGCGCGATGCGCTGGCGAAGGGCGCGCGGGTGCTCGTGGCCATTGACATCGGGTTTGGCTACCCGCGCGGCTTTGCCCAGCGGCTGACAGGCGCGGCCGATGCGCTCGCTGTCTGGGACTGGCTGGCCGAGCGCATCCGCGATGATGCACAGAATCGCAACAATCGCTTCGAGATCGCTGCCGAGATCAATCGCCGCTTCCCCGGCATCGGGCCCTTCTGGGGCCGCCCCGCGACGCTCGAGCTTGAAGATCTGCCGTCGAAAGGCAAGGCGCGTCAGGGCCACGGCCTTGCCGAGTTGCGCGACACCGAGACCCTGTGCTCGGGGGCGCATCCGATGTGGAAGCTCTACACGACCGGCTCGGTCGGGTCGCAGAGCCTTCTGGGCCAGGCGCATCTTGCGCGCCTTCGCGCGCAATTCGGGGCCGCGCTCGCCGTCTGGCCAATGCAGCAGGACGATGCCCCCATCCTTCTTGCCGAAACCTATCTCTCCCTGATCGACCGCGCGGTGAAATCGGCCGAAGGCTATGCCTGCAAGGATGCAGCCCAGGTCGATCTGCTCGCGCGCGCCCTGCATGCGGTCGATGCGCCGCGCCTGCTCGCAGCCCATGCCCCCGCGGCGGTGCTGCGCGAGGAAGGCTGGATCCTCGGCGCAGGCCATGAGGCCGATCTGCTCGCCGCACTCGCGCCCGCGGCGCTGGTGCCGCCGCGCTTGCGCAATGACTGTTTCGCGATGCCGCAAGGTATCAACTGGGTGCCCGTGGATGACGCGCTTGCGCGCTTGCGCGACGCTTTGCATCCGCTGACCGGCATCGAGACTGTGCCGCTTGCGCGTGCCGGGGGGCGGGTGCTGGCCCGCGCGGCCATGGCGCGGCGCGCCCATCCGCCTGCGGCGAATTCGGCCGTCGACGGCTATGGTTTCGCGCATGCGGGCCTTGTCGAGCCAAGCCCGTATGAGCTGCCGCTCCTGCCCGGGCGCGCTGCGGCCGGCCAGCCCCATGAGGGGGCCGTTCCAGCCGGGACGGCGCTGCGCATCCTCACGGGCGCGACCCTGCCTGACGGAGTCGATACTGTGGTGCTCGAGGAAGATTGCGCGCGCGATGGGGCGCGGGTGGCCTTCGATGGCCCCATCAAGCCCCGGATCAATACGCGCAAGGCGGGCGAGGACGTGACGGAAGGCGCGATTGCGCTGGAACGGGGCCGGGTGCTCCGCCCCGCCGATCTGGCACTGGCGGCCGCCCTCGGTCTGGGAGATCTGCCTGTCTACCGCCGCCTGCGCGTGGGCGTGCTGTCGACAGGGGATGAGTTGATCGCAACCCCCGGAGCACCGGCGGCGCCCCATCAGATCTATGACGCCAACCGTCCGATGCTCCTCGACATGATGCGGCGCTGGGATCATGTGCCTGTCGATCTCGGCCACCGCAACGACGACCCCGCCGCAATCCGGGAGGCTCTCGATGCAGGGGCGGCAAGCTGCGATGTGGTTCTGACCTCGGGGGGGGCCTCCGCGGGCGACGAGGATCATGTCTCGACGCTCCTGCGCGCGGAGGGCCATCTGAGCAGCTGGCGGATCGCGCTGAAGCCGGGACGCCCGCTTGCGCTTGCGCTCTGGCGGGGCGCGCCGGTCATTGGCCTGCCTGGAAACCCGGTCGCGGCATTTGTCTGCACGCTGATCTTCGCGCGCCCTGCACTGTCGCTGATGGCGGGGGCCGGGTGGCTCAGCCCGCGCGGCTTTACAGTGCCGGCTGCTTTTTCGAAGACCAAGAAACCGGGGCGGCGTGAATTCCTGCGCGCGCGATTGACAGAGGACGGCGCGGCCGAGGTTTTCGCCTCGGAGGGCTCTGGCCGCATCTCTGGCCTCAGCTGGGCCGAGGGTCTTGTCGAGTTGCCCGATGCCGGCGCCACGATCCGCAAGGGCACCCCTGTGCGCTATCTGCCTTTCTCAGGCTTCGGGCTCTGACAGGCTGCGGAGAAAGTCCCGCACCTGCCCGTTTTAAAGTGTGAGATCGGAAAACTGTTCCACTCCACGCGCCCTGCCTGCCCTTGTCCAGGCGACCAGCCCGGGCCGCGATCAGACGGCGCAAAGGGCGCAGTTTTCCCGACGGGCACTGCCCGAAATGCTTTCGCGAGCATCCTGTTAACCAATTGGGCGCCGCTTCGACCTTTTTGCGGCTCTGTTTACAGCGTCTTGGTTAAACCCCGTATCTACCCTAATCTTGCCCGATTTGAGGACAATCCTGGGGACATATTTTGGTGTACCGAGGCGTGACGATGGATCGATTGACGGAAATGGAAGCTTTCGCGACGGTTGTTGACCAGGGCGGATTTACCGACGCAGCGCGCAAGATGGGGATCTCCAAATCGGCTGTATCCAAACATGTCGCGTCGCTTGAAGCCCGGCTGGGTGCGCGGCTGCTGAACCGGACCACGCGGCGCGTGAGCCCCACCGATATCGGCCTTGCCTATTACGATCGCGCGCGGCGGGTCCTCAATGATGCGGGCGAGGCGGATAATCTGGTCGCCGCCATGCAATCCGCGCCGCTGGGGATCCTGCGGATCGCGGTGCCCACGGATTTCGGCGCGGCGCAACTGTCGCCCGTGCTTGGCGAGTTCCTCAATCGCTATCCGGAAGTTTCCGTGAACATGGTTCTGAAGAACCGCTATGTGGAAATGATTTCCGAGGGCTTCGATCTGGCGATCCGGATGGGCGAAATGGATGACAGTTCGCTGCGCGCGCGCAAGATCTGCGAGGCGACGCAGCGGCTCATCGCGTCGCCCACATACCTCGAGCGGGAGGGGCGTCCGACGCGGATAGATGACCTGAGCAATCATCGGCTGCTATATTATTCGCATAACGCTGCAAGTTCGGTCTGGCGGATCACGGCGCCGTCGGGCGAGGTGCGTCAGGTCAGATCCTCGAGCTGGTTTTCGATCAATGATGGCCAGTCACTGCTCAATGCCGCGATCAGCGGCCTCGGCATCGCCTATCTGCCGAGTTTTCTCTATGCACCTGCCATGAAGGAGAACCTCGTGCAGGATGTGATCCCCGATCTGCCACCGGAGATCCAGAGTATCTATGCGGTCTATCCCTCGGGCCGCTACACGCAGCCCAAGGTTCGCGCGGTCATCGACTTCCTGCTTGAGAAGTTCGGCAATCGAACCGCCGATGACTGGTAGGCTCATGGGCCGGAGCGGCCCTGTAGCGGCACAACTGCGTGCCGGCCTTGCCGCATCTTGCGGGGGGGGCTGTGGGTAAGTGCCTGAGCGCTCAGTCGCGGTGGTAGGGGCCCCCGGCGAGGATCGTGGCAGCCCGGTACAATTGTTCGCACAGCATGACACGGACGAGCCGGTGCGGCCAGACCATCGGGCCGAGGGACAGCAGCATATCCGCCCGTGCCCGCAGATCGGCGCAGATCCCATCGGCACCACCTATCACGAATGCGAGGTCTGGGGTGCCGCGATCACGCAGCTCCTGCAGGCTGCGCGAAAAGTCGCGCGAAGAGATTGTCTTGCCACGCTCGTCGAGCATGACGATCGGCGCGTCGAGAGGCAGGCGCTGGGCGATCAGGCGGCCCTGTTCGGCCATTCCTGTCGCCTTGCGCTCATCGATCTCGTGTTCATTGATCGGGCCAAGTGCGAGAGCCCGACCGGTCCGATCAAACCGCGCGATGTAATCGTCCAGCAATTCACGCTCAGGTCCTGTCCGGATCCGACCGATGGCACAGATGTGCAGACGCATCAGGCCGCGGGTCTGGGCCTGCTGTCCTGCCACATCTTTTCAAGTTGATAGAACTCGCGCACCTCGGGTCGGAAGATATGAACCACGACGTCGCCCGTGTCGATCAGCACCCAATCGCCGACATCCTTGCCTTCCGAACGGGCCGAGAGGCGGAACTTTTCCTTCAGCCGATCAAGAAGCTTCTGCGCGATTGCAGACACCTGTCGGGTCGATCGGCCGGAACAGATAACCATGTGATCCGCAATTGCCGAACGCTCGCGCAGATCGATGGTAACAATGTCTTCGGCCTTGTCATCATCGAGCGATTTCAAGACCAAATCCAGGATCCCTTCGCTGCTAGGCTCATACTGGGGCTGGATGACAGGGCGGGCCGCGACCGCGGTCGTGTCAGTGTAAGACAGAGAGCTATCCTCCTATGCGAT
>SLKB01000347.1 GCA_007134805.1 Paracoccaceae bacterium | reverse complement strand
CGGCTCATGGCCGTGCTGCGCGATGCCCCTGTGCGCGCGATCCTCTTTTGTGACGATCTGTCCTTTTCGGGGGAAGATCAGCATTACAAGTCGCTCAAGGCCGTGCTCGATGGAGGCGTCGAGGGGCGGCCGGAGAATGTGCTGGTCTATGCGACATCGAATCGGCGCCATCTGATGCCGCGCGACATGATCGAAAACGAGCGCTCGCGCGCGATTGCGCCCTCGGAAGCGGTGGAGGAGAAGGTCTCGCTCTCGGACCGGTTCGGGTTGTGGCTGGGCTTTCATTCCTGCGATCAGGAGGCGTATCTGGCGATGATCTCGGGCTATTGTGCGGCCTACGGGCTTGAGGTTCCTCCCGAGCGGCTGCGGGCCGAGGCGCTTGAGTGGCAAGCGACGCGCGGCAGCCGGTCCGGGCGCATAGCCTGGCAGTTCTTCACGGATCTCGCCGGGCGCGAGGGTGTGCGACTGTAGGGGAAGGTTCGGGGAACTGCCGTCCTCCGAACCTTCCCCTACTTCAAGGGGGCACGCCCCCTTGAAAAACCCCATGCGCTATGCGGGAGCGGCCGCGAAGATCGCGTCGATCATCGCCTGATTCCCGCGCGAAACTTCCAGCGGGCAGGCAAAGGGCGCGCCTTGCCTTGCCGCTTGCGCGAAATTCTCGACCATCAATGCGTATTGATTGACCGTGTTGAAGCCGCAGCGGTGGCGAGTGCCCTCGCGGTCCTGCCATTCGACATGGCAATCGCCATAAACCACCCCGTTGAATGGTGCCGAAAGCGAGATCCAGCCATCCTGCCCGTGAAACAGCATATGCTGGCGTCGTGTTTGGTTCATTCCGCAATAGAACGACATGGTAAAGCCCTGGAAATCGGCCCAGACGCGGGCGAAGATATCGACCCCGTTGCGCAGGCGCATCTCTGCGCGCAGGGAAGTGGGCTCGGCGCCCGTGGCTAGGCGTGCAGTGATGCAAGGGTAGACGCCCACATCGCGCAACCCACCGCCGCCCGTCTCAGGCTTGTTGCGGATGTTATCCATGTCGCGATTCGTGTAAGTGAAGGACCCTTCGACATGTTCGAGCGTGCCGATCACCTCGGATGCGAGCAGATCGCGCACCAGTGCCCATTGCGGGTGGTGCGCAACCATGAAGGCTTCGGCAATGAGCCGGCCGGTCTGCGTGCGGACACTGATCAGCTCGTCGATCTCCGCGGCGGCAAGGGCGATCGGTTTCTCGCAGAGCACATGCTTTCCGGCCTCTGCCGCGCGCCGCGACCATGGCACATGGAGATGGTTGGGCAGGGGGATATAGACCGCCTCCACCTCGGGGTCTTCCAGAAGCGCGTCATAGCTATCGAGGACATGCAATCCTGGCACCAGGTCAGCGAAGGGCGCGGCTCTGGAAGGGGAGCGGGTGGCAAGCGCGACAAGCTCTGCCCCGCGCGCAAGCTGGATCGCGGGCACGAGTTCGCTCAGCGCAATCTTCGCACAGCCCAGGATACCCCACCGCATGTCATGCCCTCCCTGATCGCGATGCGCCATCATAGAAGATGCGCGCCGCGAGATGCAACGCCGCGCCATTGACGCCCCGACGCCCCCGGATTAGGGCAAGGAGGACAAGCAAGGGCCGAGACCAATGAACCTGTTTTCCGATATCCGCGCGCTGGTGATTACCTGCCTTGACCGCATGGCCACGGACGGGGCGCTCCCGATGGGGCTCGATCTGGGCAATGTCACTGTCGAGCCCCCGCGCGATGCGGCACATGGCGATATGGCCACGAACGCGGCGATGGTGCTCGCCAAGCCTGCGGGCTTGCGCCCGCGCGACATCGCCGAGACGCTCGCCGCGCGGCTGCTTGCGGACCCGCGGATTGCAGCGGCCGAGGTCGCGGGGCCGGGCTTTCTCAATCTGCGCCTGGTGCCTGCGATGTGGCAGGGGCTCATCGCACGGGTGCTGCACGAGGGGGCGGAATTCGGCCGGGCGACGCTGGGGCAGGGGCTGCGCGTGAATGTCGAATTCGTCTCTGCCAACCCCACGGGCCCGATGCATGTGGGCCATACGCGTGGGGCCGTGGTGGGCGATGCGCTGTGCAACCTGCTCGCCTTCGCGGGCTATGATGTGACGCGCGAGTATTACATCAATGACGGCGGCGCGCAGGTCGATGTGCTCGCACGCTCGGCCTATGAGCGCTACCGTGAGGCGCATGGGCTCTCACCCGAGATCGCCGAAGGGCTCTACCCCGGCGAATACCTGATCGAAGTTGGCGAGGCGCTGAAGGCAGAATTCGGCGCTCGGTTCCTCGATGAGCCGGAATCCGTCTGGCTGGAGCCGATCCGCAACTTTGCGACCGACCGGATGATGGAGATGATCCGCGGCGATCTTGCCGCGCTCGGCGTGCGCATGGATGTCTATTCCAGTGAGAAGGCGCTCTACGGGACCGGAAAGATCGAGTCTGCGATCGAACGGCTCAGCGCCCTGGGGTTAATCTATACCGGCGTGCTCGAGCCGCCAAAGGGCAAGACCCCGGAAGACTGGGAACCGCGCGAGCAGACGCTCTTCCGCGCGACTGCGCATGGCGACGATGTTGATCGCCCGATCCGGAAATCGGATGGCGGCTGGACCTATTTCGCGCCTGATATCGCCTATCATCACGACAAGATCTCGCGCGGCTATGACATGCTGATCGACATCTTCGGCGCCGATCACGGCGGTTACGTGAAACGGATGAAGGCTGCTGTTTCTGCGCTGTCCGAAGGGCGCGTGGCACTCGAGATCAAGCTAATCCAGCTGGTGAAGCTCTACAAGAACGGTGCGCCCTTCAAGATGTCGAAACGCGCGGGCACCTTCGTCACGTTGCGCGATGTCGTTGAGGAAGTTGGCGCGGATGTCACGCGCTTCGTGATGCTGACACGCAAGAATGATGCAACGCTGGATTTCGATTTCGATCAGGTGCTAGAGCAATCCAAGGACAACCCGGTCTTCTATGTGCAATATGCAAATGCACGGGTGCATTCGGTCTTGCGCAAGGCCTCTGAAGCCGGGGTCGAGACGTCGGATGCCGCCCTCGCGAAAGCGGATCTCGCCCGGCTCGACCATTCGGCCGAGTTCGCCCTGATGCGCAGGCTCGCCGAATGGCCGCGAGCAGTGGAGCTTGCAGCGCGCACGCAAGAGCCGCACCGGATCGCTGCATATCTCTCCGAACTCGCCGCCGAATTCCACGGCCTGTGGAACCGGGGCAATGATGAGAGCGCGTTGCGCTTCGTGCAGGAGGGCGATCATGCAACAACGGCTGCAAAAATAGCCCTCGTGCGTGCGACAAGCGTTGTGATTTGTTCAGGCCTCGCTATCTTGGGCGTCACGCCTGTGGAGGAGATGCGCTGAGCGCTGATCGTCCATCGGGTGTCGAGAAAACGCAAGGGCGGCAAACCGCCCACAACAGGCTAATACAGGCGCAGCACAAGCGCCGTAAACCGCGGCAATGTCGAGCAGGCATCTTGCCAAAGAGTCAAATGCACGTGGCTGAGGGTGTCCTCTTGCCATGTGAGTGAGGCAAGCATGGGCGAAAACAGGTTTTTTCCGAGAGAGTTGCACGGTGAAGCTCGCGTAGAGCACCAGCTGCGCGGGCGTGATGGGCATGCCCCGGGCATGGCGCGGCGCGAGCCGGCGCTGCGGCGTATGTCCGATCAGCCGGCCCCCGGATCGCGGCAAAGCCGCACTGATCCTTATGGCGCAGCGGCTGTGCGCGGGATCGAGGACGCCGAGCCCGCAAGCACTGCGCCAGCGGTCTCGGTCTTCTCGGCAAGCGCGCTCGATGCGCAGGATGCGCCACCCCGCCCGACCGGTCACGGAAGTGGGCGCTTTGCCAATTTCATGACGGAAGATGCAGGCCTCGACGAGGCCCCACAACCAAGGTCAAGGCCGTCGCTATTTTCAAGCCTCAGCACGGTCGGCGCACAGGCTGCGCGCACGGCGGGCGACGGTCTTGCGCGTTTGCACCCGCGACGGGCAGCATCGCCGGATGTCACGGATGCTTGGTTGCATCCGCATTACCCGCTGAAGCCCGCGCCGGGTTTGCCCGCCGCCATGCCGGAGCAGCCTGCCTTCGACAGTTTTCCTGGCACCCCACCCGCCTTTTTCGATGCGGACCCTGACGATCTGAGGTCTGCCGTGCGGCCGATGCAGGATCAGGTTCGCAAGGTTGCGCAGGGGCTTGGCGCCGTGCTCTCGATCGGCCTTCTGATCTT
>SLKB01000398.1 GCA_007134805.1 Paracoccaceae bacterium | reverse complement strand
GTTCTCGACAAGATCGCAGAGGAAAGCCGCGAGTTGGTCGAGGCACGTGACACTCTCGGCCCCGACGAGATCACCGAGGAGTTCGGCGATCTTCTGTTTGTCATGGCCAATCTGGCGCGCCATCTGGGGGTCGACCCCGAGGCCGCCCTGCGCGGCGCGAACGCCAAGTTCACTCGCCGCTTCCGCGCCATCGAGGCCGCGCTTGCCGCCCAGGGCCGCCGCCCCGAGGACAGCGATCTGGCAGAGATGGATCGACTCTGGGATGCGGCCAAGCTGCGCGAGAGATCAGATGCTGCCCGATGATCGCACCCTGAGCACGACGGGGATGCCCGCGCGCGGCACCGGCCGGATCCTGCTGCTGGCCTGCGGTGCGCTGGCGCATGAGATCCAGGCGCTGAAGGCCATGAATGGCTGGACGCATATGGATCTGCGCTGCCTGCCGGCCAATCTGCACCTCTGGCCCGATCGGATCCCCGATGCGGTCGAGGCCGCCGTGCGCGAGCATCGCGACGAGTACGATACGATCTTCGTGGTCTATGCGGATTGCGGCACTGGCGGGCGTCTGCAGGCGCGCTGCGCGGCCTTGGGCGTCGAGATGGTCGAAGGGCCGCATTGCTACGCCTTCTTCGAGGGGGTCGAAGCGTTCGCTGCCCGTGCCGAAGACGAGATGACGGCCTTCTACCTCACGGATTTTCTGGTCCGGCAATTCGACGCCTTCGTGTGGAGGCCGATGGGCCTCGACCGCCACCCCGAATTGCGCGACATGCTGTTTGGGAATTACACGCACCTGATCTATCAGGCCCAGACCGATGACCCGGCGCTTGACGCGAAGGCGCGCGAGTGTGCCGCGCGTCTCAAGCTTGCCTATAAGCGGCGCCTGACAGGGTACGGCGATCTTGGGCGCGCGCTGCACCGCCTGGCCCGGACCGACCCAAAGCAGTAAGCGTACGCCCCCCTCATGGGCGCCCCCGATCCGATCCCCTGCGAGTATCGGGGCTTTCTCTCGGGCAACGGCGGCGCAGACACCGCGCGCTTGCCGGATGGTCGGGGCGGATATGGGAGGCACGGACCGTCCTGCGACATGGAGCATGTCTTGAGCGTCACCCTCCGACTCTCCAGGTGCCGGATCTTCAGGCGGCGACCCCACGGGGAAAAGACAGACCATTGGATGTTGTATCCAAGATCAGGTCATGCAACCCTCCCCTGATCCAGCCCCTCTGCACGCGAGTTTTCCATGGATACAGCCCTTCTGGATGGATGTCTCCCAGCCCTGATGACACCTTGCAAGCCCGATCACAGCCCCGATCACGCGGCTCTGGTGCGCAAGGGTGTCGCCCTGATCGAGACCGGCATGTCGGGAGTCGTCTATTGCGGGTCGATGGGTGACTGGCCGCTCTTGCGCGATGCCGATCGGATGGAGGGCGTGGCCCGGCTGGTTGCGGCCGGGGTGCCGGTGATGGTGGGCACAGGTGCGGTAAACACGGCCACTGCCGTCGTCCATGCCACACATGCGGCCCAGATCGGCGCGCAGGCGCTCATGGTGATCCCGCGGGTGCTGTCGCGCGGAACCTCGATCGAGGCGCAGCGCCAGCACTTCAAGGCGGTCCTGTCCGCCGCGCCCGAGATCCCGGCGGTGATCTACAACAGCCCCTATTACGGATATTCAACACGCGCCGATCTGTTCTTCGCACTGCGCGCCGAGCATCCCAATCTGGTCGGCTTCAAGGAATTCGGGGGGCGCGACTCGCTGCGCTACGCGGCTGAATTCATGACGGGCGCGGGCGACGATGTGACCCTCATGGTCGGCGTGGACACGATGGTCGTCGAGGGCTTCGTGAATTACGGCGCGCGCGGGGTGATCACCGGCATCGGCAACGTGCTGCCCCGCGAAGTGCTGCATCTGGTCGATCTTGCGGGCAAGGCGGCCGCTGGCAATGCCCGGGCCCGCGTTCGGGCGAAGGAGCTGGACAAGGCGATGGCGGTGCTGTCATCCTTCGATGAGGGGGTGGATCTGGTGCTTTATTTCAAGCATCTGCTGACCTGCCTCGGCGAGCAGGAATATGCCCTCAACATCAACCCCACCGACCGGCTCAGCCCCAGCCAGCGCGGCTTTGCCGAGGCGCAACTCGCGCTCTTCCGGCGCTGGTATTCCAACTGGGCGGGTGATCTGGAAAGCGATCTGCAATGCGCGTGATCGACAGCCATACCGAGGGCGAGCCCACGCGCGTGATCCTGTCGGGCGGGCCTGATCTGGGGGCGGGCAGCTTAGCGGAACGGGCAGCGCGGCTCGGGCGCGATCATGCGGATTTCTGCGCCTCGGTCGTGCAGGAGCCGCGCGGTTCGGACGCGCTCATAGGCGCGCTTCTGGTGCCGCCGTCGCGGCCCGATTGCGCAGCGGGCGTGATCTATTTCAACACGGTCGGCAATCTGGGCATGTGCGGCCACGCCTCGATAGGCACGGCGGTGACGCTTGCGCATCTGGGGCGGATCGCGCCGGGTCTGCATGGACTCGAGACGCCGGTGGGCGTGGTCGAGGTCGCGTTGCATTCCGACCATGAGGCCAGCATCACCAACGTCGAAAGCTACCGTCTGCACAAGGATGTTACGGTCGAGGTTGACGGGCTCGGGGCTGTGAAGGGCGATATCGCCTATGGCGGCAACTGGTTCTTCCTCTCGCGCGACCTTCCCTGCGCGCTGGACTACGCCAATCTTCGGCACCTGAATGACGCGACCTTGCGCATCCGTGCCGCGCTCGAGGCGCAGGGCTGGACGGGTTCCTGCGGCGCATGGATCGACCATATCATCCTTCTGGGGCCTTCTGACACGGCGGATGCGCGCAATTATGTGCTCTGCCCCGGGGGCAGTCATGACCGGTCACCCTGCGGCACGGGAAGTTCGGCGCTTCTCGCATGCATGGCGGCCGATGGCCAACTCGGCGAGGGCGAGGCGTGGGTGCAGGAGAGCATCATCGGCAGCCAGTATCGCCTGCACTTTAGGCGCGGCTCTGAGGGGGGCGTCATTCCCACAATCCGCGGCCGCGCCTGGGTGATGGCCGAGGCAGACTTATGCTTCGCTCCGACCGACCCCTATGCCGCGGGCATCCGCGCCGCTGCGGATCCGCCGCGAGAGGGCTGTCGGCGTCCGCAAACCCGGGCCCCAGCGCCGTGATCGCGGCGCGCGCGGTCGCGGCTGCCTGTCTTTGCTTTCGTGATGTCGAAATTCGCCTCTGCGTCTCTCGGTTGTGCGCCAGGGTGGCGTCCTTCTTCTGGGTGATATTCAGGTTTCCCCCTGATCGGATTTTGGATAGAAGCCTTAATCGGACAGATGCGCGTCAGGTATGATGGCAGTCCCTTTCCAGTGACGCGCGATCTGCGCTCGGAATTGATGCATGAAGCACAGTACAGGGCCAAAAGCATTCTCCGCTGCAACTCGAAAATCACAGCAATAGAGGCCGGCGATCTGAGGATTTCGACGCATATCGCCTGTGTATCGCAAGATACGATGCCCGAAGCCGAAGGCCGGCGCAGACCGGACTTGCCGCTGCGATGACCGATGCGGCACCTGCGCAGATGCCGGTCTGGCCCGGATTTGGTCTGATCATCGCCGCCCATTGTCTTGGCGCGATGAACCTGCTCGCAGTGCTCGCCGCGGCGCCGGTAATCTCGGCGGATCTGGGCCTCTCCGCGGTACAGATCGGGTTTCTGGCGAGCGCCTATTCGGCAGCCCTGGCGGGGTTGTCCATCCCGTCAGGACGGGTTGCCGACGCAATCGGCGTGCGCGCCTCGCTTGTCCTCGGTGCAATGGTCATGGCAATGGGCGCATTCATCTTCTCACTCGGCCTGGGCTACGGGGGGGCGATCGGTGGCATCTCGCTGTGCGGAGCGGGCTACAGCCTCGTCAATCCGGCCGCAGGGCGCGCCGTAATGATGTGGTTTCCGGCTGACCAGCGCGGCACCCTCATGGGGATCAAGCAGACGGGTGTGCCGCTGGGCGGGGCAATCGGCACGAGCAGCGCGCTGCTCGTGCCGCTCCTTGGCTGGCAGGGCGTGATCGGCGGGATCGGGGCCACCACTGCCCTGTTCGGTGTGCTCTTTCTGTTGTTGCCCGCCGGAGGGGCCGCGCCAAAGCCGCAGCATCTGACCCTGCGGGAGGAGTTCGCCACCATCGTCCAGCTCTTCCGCAACCCGATGCTTGCGCGCAACAACACGGCCAGTGGCTTGATAAATGGCGCGCAATTCATCCTCTGGTCCTACCTGACAGAAGTCCTGCGCCTTGGCGCGGGGCTCGGGCTACCGCTGGCCAATGCCTGTCTGAGCATCCTGCATATCAGCAGCATTGGCGGGCGGCTGTTCTGGGGCTGGTTCAGCGACCGCGTGATGCGCGGCGATTCGCGGGGCACGCTGCTGATCGTCGCCGGAATTGCGACGCTGGGATTGCTGGGGTTTCTGGTGATGACGCCGGGCAACGCGCTGGTGCTCGCGCCCGTGCTGGCGATCATCCTCGGGGTGACAGCCTGTTCGGCAACAGGTGTGCAGATTGCCCTGACGACCCAGAGCGCCCCACCTGCGCAGGTTGGCGGGGCGATCGGCTACAACATGCTCGCCACGAATATCGGAGGGGTGATCCTTCCGCCTGCCTTTGGCTATGTCTACGACATCACGGGGAGCTTCGCGCTTGCCTGGGTCCTCGCCGCATCGGGCGTGGTGCTGGCCTGCGCAATGCTCTGGATCGACTGGCGCAGCCCGCGGGCCCGCTGAGCGACGCTTGCGTTACCGCGCGAGCACGATGTCCTGGCGGATATGCAGGCCCTTGGTGACCGCGTCGATCAGGTAGACCGCGACATCCTTGCGCGAGATCAGCCCGTTGCGCCAGTCCTTCGGCTGCTCAAGCACCTTTAAGCGGCCTGTACGCGCGCCCTTTGTCAGGATCACCGGGCGGACAATGGTCCAATCGAGCGCACTCTCCATGATAAGGGCCTCCTGGCGCGACTTGTCATCGTAGACGCGCCCAAGCACAGCGCCATGACCAAGCTGCTCGATCCGGCTCATCGCCTGACGGCTGCGCCCGGCCCCGAAACCGGTCACGGCAACCAGCCGCTTCACATCTGCTTCAAGCATCAGCGGGATGAGGGTCGCCGTGCTCTCGGAAAAGAGCGTCTCCTGCTCCCACAGCATGGCGACACGCTCGCGGATGCCAATTGTGTAGATCACGCCCCTGACACGGTCGAGCGCGCGGCGCAAATCCCCGGGCTCCCGGATATCGCCGACCATCGCCTCGACCCCCTCGCGCGGCGGGATCTTTTCCGCGCTCCGGGCGAAGGCGCGAACCCGCAGGCCGCGCGCCACTGCCTCATCCACTGTGAGCGCCCCGATCCCGGCGCTTGCGCCAAGGATCAAGATTGGCAAGCTTGCATCAGTCGCGCCCATGTCGCCCCTCTTTTCAGGATATTCACCTAGAACAGAACACCCGCTGGAGGTAGCGCAGAACAGCGCCTCGGGAAAGTGATCAGGGCGCGCAATGCAAATCGGCTGGATCCTTGCGCCAAAGCGGCATAATAATTGCGCCATGAAACACTCGGCTCACCCAAGGCCGCGCACTCTTGCGCAGCGCGCGCGGCTTCGCGTGGGCGTGATCCTCGCGCGGCGATTCACGATTTCGGCCTTTGCGAATTTCGTCGATGTCTTGCGGCTGTCGGCGGATGAGGGGGATCGCTCGCGCCCGATCCATTGCAGCTGGCATCTGCTCTCGGCGACAATGTCCCCTGTCAGGTCAAGCTGCGGGATCGCCGTGCAGCCCGATGAACGGCTCGGCGATCCTGCGCGGTTCGACTACATCGCGGTTGTCGGCGGGCTGATGGATGAGATCGAGCCGCTGCACCCGGATTATGTGGCCTATCTCAAGGCTGCCTCCAGGGCGGGGGTGCCGCTTGTCGGGCTGTGTACAGGGGCGTTCATCCTGCATCACGCGGGGCTCATGGCAGGCTATCGCTGCTGCGTGAGCTGGTTTCACCGTGATGACTTTCTGGAACAGTTCGACGGGCTGGAGCCTGTGTCGGACCAGATCTTCGTGGTGGACCGCGACCGGCTGACCTGCTCGGGCGGGGCGAGCGCCGCCCATCTCGCGGCGTTTCTGGTGGCGCGGCATCTGGGCCGCTCGGTCGCGCAGAAAAGCCTGCACATCCTGATCATCGACGCGGCGATGACCGCCGAGGATCCGCAACCGGGGATGCCGCTGGAGCTGACGACGCGCGCGCCGCTCGTGCGCCGGGCGCTTCTGCATCTGCAACAGCATCTTGATGATCCACCCAGCATCGCCGCGCTTGCTCGACATCTGGGTGTTAGCCGCCGCACTCTGGAACGGCAGTTTCAGGCGGCCCTCGGCCTGAGCCCATCCGAGGCCGGGCTCAGGATCCGGTTGGCGCAGGTGCGGCTCCTGCTGGCGCGCCCCGCCGGGCCCTCGGTAAGCGAGATCGCCGCCGCCACCGGGTTCTGCGATGTGTCGTACCTGATCCGGGTCTTTCGGCGCAGCGAAGGTGTCACCCCGCAGGCGTATCGCGCGCGTCTCAGCCGGGCCTGAGCGCGGGGACAACGCCTCAGCCCGAAAATTGCGTGCGAATGATCGAGGTGATCAGCGCCACCGCCCCCGCGACCAGCCCCGCGCCGATCATCGCCAGCAGCCCGTCCCGCACCATCAATGAAACCGCGAGCACGGCAACCGCACTGGCGAGCGCTGTTGCCGAAAACGGCACCAGTTCCAGCGCCGGCATCGCGAGCCCGCACAACAGACAGGCCGAGAGAATCATCTGGCGCCCCGGGAACAGCAAGAGCCACTCGAAACGCGGCCGCGCGAGCCGGTCGATCCATCGAGAGGGCCGGTCAAGCCGCGACAGCGCCTCGGCCGATATCGATCGCATTCGCACGAGTTTCGGCAGCCAGATCACGCGGCGGCCGATCAGGATCTGCCCAGCGACAAGGGCGATGGTCAGCCCGCCGACCGAGGAGAACCCCGGTATCCCGCTGAGCGGCGAAATCAGGATCAGCGCAGGGATCAGCAGGAACACGAGTTGCGCCGATGGATCGACGCTGCGCAGGAGGGAATCGAGCGAGACATCGCCTGCGCTCGCGGTCTTTCGCATCGTCAGCACCAGCTGGCCTACAGGTCGCACCTGATGCCTCGCCGCTGGGACCGACCCGGCAGCCCCGCGCTCGATGCGGTCAAGCGGAGCGCCGCTCAGGTGACGCATCGGGGATGCGTAAAACGGCACAGGATTTGTCTAGACATTGGCGCGCCTCTCGTCACTGCGTCGGGAACCTTAGCTTGGAATACGCATCAGGCAATGAAGCGAGTGCCGACTGGCCTCGGCGGCTGCGTTCAAAGATGCGTGAGCCTGCAGGCTCGCTTTCACCCCGGACGCGCGCAGCAGCCCTCGCCGCTGCGCGCGTCCGGGGTTCCGGATCAGGCGGGGGTCACAGCACTCGGGACATCTTGCGCAC
This sequence comes from Paracoccaceae bacterium, assembly GCA_007134805.1. Classification (GTDB taxonomy): domain Bacteria; phylum Pseudomonadota; class Alphaproteobacteria; order Rhodobacterales; family Rhodobacteraceae; genus Roseinatronobacter. The sequence continues at coordinate 7,947 of SLKB01000398.1, read as the reverse complement.
CGAGCGCGACTCGCAGCGTCGCAATCGCCGCCGTGGTACCGTCGATGAGGGGGACAGGCACATCAGGTTGCAGTTCCTGGGCAAGCCCTGCCAGTGGCCCCCCGCCCAGAACGATGCTGTCGACCCGATCCTCGCGCGCCGCCTTCCGGCACAGATCGCGGAGTTGGATGGCGTAGCGCTCCTGGATCTCGCCAGGGTCATCCCAGGTTGCGCCCTCGACCATGTGCATGGAGACGACCCGCTCGGCATGGCCGTATCCCTGCGCGGTCTTGTAGAGCGCCTCTGCCATCTCCGGCGCGAATGAGACGATGGCAATCCGCGACCCTATGACGGAGGCCATCGCATAGGCCGATTGCGCGATCCCGACCACGGGGCGGTCGGTAATTGCGCGGACGACATCGAGCCCGGTATCGCCGAAGGAGGCGAGGATTACCCCGTCCACTGGCCTGGACCAGGCGCGCAGGGTGGCGGTCACCGCAGCCGCGGCCATGCTGGCCTCGGCGGGCGTGACGATGAGTTCGGGCGCGCCCTCTGCCCTAATGGTGGTGAAGGTCTCTCCGGGCTGGCGGGCGGCCTGGGCGGCCGCATCGATCCGTGCGGTGACACTGGGCGACGAGTTCGGGTTGATGATCAGCAGTCGCATGGCCTTACCCCAGCAGAACCGATGGCAACCACAGCGAGATTGCCGGGAAGATGTTGACCATGGCCAGCGCCACTAGCATTGCCCCGATGAACCACATGAGCGGCGGGATGATCTGCCCGATGGTGATACGCGCGATCGAACAGGTGATCAGCACAACCGAAGCCACAGGCGGTGTCTGCTGGCCAATCCCGAGATTGAGCGTGATGATCAGCCCGAAATGCACCCGGTCGATGCCCAACTGGTCGGCCAGCGGCAGGAAGATCGGCACCAGCATCAGGATTGCCGGCGTGCCATGCACGATGGTGCCGGCCAGCAGGAAGAAGACATTGATCGCCAGCAGCACGACCCAGTAGTTTTCCGAGATGCCAAGGATCGCCTGCGCGATTTCCTGCGGGATGCGCTGATTGGTCAGATACCAGCCCAGTAGAGTCGAGGTTGCGACGATGAACATCAGCATCGCGCTGCGCTTGCCCGCGATGCGAAGCGTGTCGATGAAGCTCGCCCAGCTCAGGGTGCGGTAGACGACCGACGCCATGACTATCGACCACAATGCCGCCACAGCGCCCGCTTCAGTCGCCGTGAAGATCCCGCCGAGGATACCCACGAGGATAAGGATCGGCAGCGTGAGCGGCAACGCCGCGTCCTTACCCGTCTCCAGAACGCGCGCGAAGCTGAACGCGTCTTCGGTGGGAAAGCCTTTCCAGACGGCCAGCAGATAGGCTGTCGTCAACAGCAGGAAGCAGACCAGAAAGCCCGGCAGGATTCCAGCCGCGAACAGCTCGGCGATCGAGGCATTGGCAACATAGGCATAGAGGATCAGGTTAAGCGAGGGCGGCACGATAATCGCCATCGTGGCCGAGGTCGAGGTCACCGCCGCAGCAAAGGCCGCTGAATAGCCACGCCGCTTCATCTGCGGGATCATGACTGACCCGATCGCTGCCGCATCCGAAGTGGCCGTGCCCGAAATCTCGGAGAAGAACAGCGAGGTCAGGATGTTGACATGCGCCAGACCGCCACGGATGTGCCCGACCAACGAGGACGCAAATGCGAGAAGCTTCTCGGCGATCTTGCCCTGGTTCATCACTTCGCCTGCAATCATGAACAGGAGGGCCGCGACCAGGAGGTAATTGTTCGCCCCGCCAAAGGGGATCAGCCCGATGATCATCGGCACCACAGCCGGGTCGAGGATGATCATCACGGCCGCTGTCACGCCGAGGACATAAGCAATCGGCAGGCCCATCATCAGAAGCATGACGAGCAGGATTAGGATCAGATATCCGGGAGCCATGAACATCAGCCGTCTCCTTCTGGCATGAGTTCGTCAGGATTGATCCGGCCCATGATCAGCGCCACAAGCCGCACCAGGCAAATCGCAACGATCAGCGCGCCGCCCACAGGCAGCGCCCCGCGAAACAGGATCATCGGCAGATCGAGGGAAATCAGCGAGCGTCCTGCAAAACTCAGCGCGGCCTTGCCGCCATACCAGAACATCATTGCGCCGAAGCTCGCCATCAGAAGCTGGTTCACGATTGCCAGCAAACGCTGGACCCCGAGGTTGAAGCTCCGCGCGACAGAGTCGAAGCCCAGATGCTCATTCGTGCGCGTCAGATACGCAGCCCCAATGAAGGTCAGCATGGCGAGAGTATGCGCGGGCAACTCCTCGCCCCAGGAGACCGAGCGATTGAGGATGAATCGCGCGAAGACCGCATAGTTCAAGAGAACCAGCAGTATACCTGCGACAATGATGGTGAACCCATCGAGTGCACGACACATCCAGCGGTCAAGCCAGAGCACACCTTTGGCAAGAAATTCCATGACAGCCTCCTGTCGGGTGAAATCGAGAGGCACGGCCCCGGCGCGGGATGCGCGCAAGGCCGTGCGCCGGTCTCAGTCCAGGCCCAGCACCTCGCGTGTGAGGGCGATCATGTCCGCACCGATTGCATCGACAAAGAGCGGGTCGTCATAGAGCGGCAAGGCCGCCGTCTGGAACGCCTCGAAATCGATCTCGTTGATGATGATGCGATCCGCCAGCTCTTCGAGGATGCGCGCGTCCGTCGCGTCACCCCAATCGAAGGTCCAGGGCGCGGTCTCGGCGGCGACACGCAGGACAGTCTCGCGCACCTCGGCGGGCTGCGCGTTCAACCACGGCTCACCAAAGAGCATGAAGGTCGGCAGGTAGACATGGTTCGACAGGGACATGTAGGTCTGAACCTCATATAGGCGCGCACTGTCGACGATCTGCGCGGGGTTTTCCTGCCCATCGATCACGCCTTGGTCGAGCCCGGAATACACCTCGCCGAAAGACAGCGGCGTTGCATTCGCCCCGAGAGAGTTGAACATTGCGACCCGCTGGCGGCTGGTGGGCGTGCGGATGCGCAGGCCACGCATGTCCTCTGGCGTGACGATGGGGCGCACCTTGTTGGTGATCACACGAAAGCCGTTGTCCCAGAGCGCCGCAAGCACCATGCCGCGCCCGGCAAAGCCCTCGGCCAGCATGTCGAACGCCGGGGAGGCTGCGAATTCCTGCACCTTCGCGCGGTTCTCGAACAGATAGGGCAGGTCGAACACGGCCGTGCGCGGGTTGATCTGGACCACTGCAGAGGCAGAGAGCGACGCGTGATGCGTGCCAAAGCCCAGCCCTTGCAGGACATCTTCTTCCGAGCCGAGCGTGTTGCCCATGAAGATCTGCACATCGATCTGACCGGGTAATTCGGCCTCGACGCGATCCTTGAACTCGGTCAGGAACGCATGGGCAAAACTGCCATCGGGCAGCGAGGAATTGATCTGCAGCACGCTCTGAGCGAGTGCAGCACCTGGGAGTGTCGTGCCCAGAAGGGCCGCGAAGACAGAAAGTCGAAGACGGGAAAAGGCAGGGAAGGTCATTGCAGATCCTCTCGGTTGATGTGCATGAGGGCCGTTTCCGGCTGCCTTTGTGATAAAATATTTTTACAGCAAACGTCTAAGAAAATTTATTTTTATACTCAGTTCATCACGAAAAAGCCCGAAAATTGCTGCGTCAGGTGGCAGAAGGTCAGGCTTTCGCAAAAATCGAGGGCAATTTGTAAACTCTCTGCCTATAGTTCATTGAGCGAATCATGGACCGCCTCGATGGCCAGAAGGCGCTTGCGCCCGGCCGCCCCCGAGCGTTCCATCAGGCGCGTCGCGAGGATGTGGCACAAGGCCAGAACCGCGGCATGATTGAACAGAGGGCCCGGAGCATTGGTCTGCACGTGCAGCCGCCAATGCGCCCCCAGGTCATCGAGGAATTGCTCCTCGTCGGCCTGGGGTCCGCCAAGATCAGTGATCAAGGCGCGCCGCGCCTCCAATTCGCCTAGCGCACGGCAGATCCCCGGCAGGCTGCGCACAGTGCGGCGCAGCGCAAAGACGATGACGACATCCTCGGGCGCGATACTGCAGAGGCTCTCGGCCAGCGTCTGCCCCGCTTGTGGGAGCAGCGTGACATTGCTGACCGTCTGCCCGATCTGTGCCCCCAAATAGACTGCAAAGCCCTGAGAGGTCCGAAACCCCAGCACCCAGATCCGCCGCGCAGCCATCAGACCATCGGCAAGCGCGTCGATCTCGGTCAGCGTGATCGCCTTGAAGCTGTTCTCGATATTCAAATGGCCCTGGGCAAGATGTGCCGCAAGAACTGCCTCAGGGCCATCGTGGTCGCGCGCGACACGGAACACCGCCGCGCCGCCTTGCTGTGCCGCGCGCGCCGCCTGCCGTGCCGCGTCGAAATTCGTGTAGCCGAGGCGCCGCACGAAGCGTGTCACCGTCGCGTTCGAGACACCGGCGAGCCGCGCAAGTTCGGTCGCTGAATAGCTTGCGATTTCCCCGGGGAAAGAGAGGATCGTTTCGGCCAGACGTCGTTCGCTGGGGTGCATCGCGCCGAGTTGGCCCCGGATACGCGCAAAGAAGGAGCCAGTTCTCGGATCGGCCATGGTGAATTCCTCGTTCTCGCGCCGCCCAGAGTTCTACTATCCGCGCCGCAGTGCCATTGCACGATGCGGCCTGTCTGGAGGCTCAGGCCGCGTGGCCGCGCTCATCCGGCGCGGCCTGCAGATCTTTCGGGTGCGTGGGCTGTGCCACTGAAGGCGGTGTGACGGGCGGGACCATAAACTGGAGGCGCGCGACAGTTCCGCCGTCAGGCAAGGTTTCGAGTACCAGATCACCGCCGAGCCCTTCCGCGAACTGGCGCGCGATCGACAAGCCAAGACTGTCCGCCTGCTCGATCGAGAAGCCGTCCGGCAGACCGGGCCCGTGATCCCGTATTTCCAGCAGCGCCCGGACAGGCTCGCCCGGTGGAGCCTCGCTTGCATGCATCTTGACGACGATCCGCGCCTGCTGCCCCTCACGCGTGCCGTGTTCAAGCGCGTTCATCAGCAGCTCGCTGGCGATCAGCCCCAGCGGAACCGCGACATCATTCGAGACCATCAGCGGATCGGACGTGATCGTCAGTGACGCAGGACGTTCGAGGTTTCCGATATCGACCGTGTCATTGACCACCTCGCGCAGATATTCCGCCGCGTTTACCGATTGCACGTCCACCGAATGCAGCCGCCGCTGAAGCCGCGAGATCGACTTGATGCGCGCTTGGGCGGCCGAGAGTGCGTGACGCGCGGCCTCTTCGTTGGTCTGCCGGCTTTGCAATCGCAACAGCGCCGCGATCGTGGCCAGGTTGTTCGACACGCGGTGCTGCAATTCCGCGAACATAAGGCTGCGCGATTGCGCGACATCTTCGGCCGTCCTGCGCGCGACCGACAACTCGCGCAGCGCCCAGACGGCGGCAGTCACGAACAGGACATCCGTTCCCGTGATCAGGATATAGAATCCGATCGCAAGCGCTGCGCCGCCCGTCAGCGCGAAACTGCCGATAGGCGCGACGAACCAGAACCACGCAATGCCCCCGCAGATGCAAGCCACGATGATGCCGCATCGGATCGAGGCGAAGATGAGCGAAAGCATCACTGCGGGAAAGAAGGTCAGGAAGGGAAAGCCGGGCGGCAAGCTGGCATCAAGCGAAAGTCGCAGCAGTGTCGCCACAAGGACCGCTGCACAGCCGAAGACAATCTCGTATCTCAGACTGCGCCGCTTCATCAGCGCCGCGCTCAATGCGTTCAGGAAACGGCCGAGCGGTCGGTCAGTGTCAAATACAGTCAAACGAGCGCCGGCGGTCAAACGACATCCCTCTTGCAACCTCAACGCGGCCCTCGGCGGGACCGTGGCGACACGCATGCCGACGCGCGAAACCTGCCGAAAATCCCCTCACGTCGCAAGCCCTTTCGTTGGCGCAGCGACGGAACGCCGAGGCGGCGTCAATCCCGCGCCGTGCGGCTCACGAGTTGCGGCGAATGGCCCGAAAGGCGGTGAAGACGCGTCGCAGCCCTGAGGACCGGGTGCACTCCGCCTGCGCCGCGTGCTCGCACTCGGCGTCTTGCGCCGGCAGGGAGCCGTCCTCTGCGTCATTCAGACGAGATAGCAGATCCGCGAGGTCCGCAGGCAAGCTGTCCGGCGCCGCGGGTTCGAAGCAGCGGCGCAAGTTTGCACTGATTTCGTGGTGATCTACCGCGGGTCTGCGCATGTTTGCCTCAGGTTTGTTGTCGTTGCGCCTGCGTCGCATTGGGCGACCGCAACATGGCGCGCACTTCTATAACAAACCCGAACAGGGTAAGGTTCCGTTAAAGACAACGAAGGGCACACAGATGTGGCGGAGAAGCCACAGACGAGGTCAGGTCAGATCAGGACACCCCGACCGCGACCATGGCCTGCGCAAGCCTGCGATAGCCCGCGACATTCGCCGCACGCCGATAATCCAACCCGCCGCCCGGTGTGCAACAACTCGCACGCTCTGCCTTGAGGATGTCGTGCAGACCGCCCATGATCTTCTTGAGGCGTCTGTCGACTTTTTCCGCCGACCAGAAAATCAGCGCAGAGTTTTGCTGCATTTCCAGCCCCGAGACCGCGACACCCCCGGCATTGGCGACCTTGCCCGGTGCCTGGATTACGCCACCGGTTGTCAGCAGTGCCTCGGCCTCGGCAGTCAGGGGCATGTTCGCGCCCTCGGCGAGGTAACGGCACTTGTTCGCGGTTAGGGCCTTGGCATCATCGAGACCAAGCTCGTTCTGTGTTGCGCAGGGAAGCGCAATCTCCGGCGCGCATCCCCAAGGCGTCTTACCTGCAAGAAATTCCACACCGAGCCCCCCTGGCGGATCTTGCGCGGCCTCGCCCGTGGCCCCAACGACCCAATCCAGCGCTTCGGCCGAAAACCCGTCAGCGGCATACCATGTGCCCGCACGCCCCGACAGCGTGATCACCCGCGCGCCCAGTTCGAACGCCTTGCGGGCGGCATGGCGCGACACGTTCCCACGCCCCGACAAGGCCACACGCTTGCCCGCGATCGAATCCGCATGCTCGGCAAGCATCGCTTCTGCGAAATACACCAACCCAAACCCGGTTGCCTCGGCGCGGATCGCGCTGCCCCCGAGCGCGAGAGGCTTGCCGGTCATCACACCGCCCCACTGGCCCGCACGTTGCACCCAGGCCCGGCTCAGCAATGCGATTTCGCGCGTGCCCACCCCGATGTCCCCTGCAGGAACGTCGATTTCGGGGCCGATATGGCGGCCTAACTCGGCCATGAAGGCGCGCGCGAAACGCTCGATCTCGGCCTCGGAGCGCCCGCTCGGGTCGAAATCCGCGCCACCTTTTGCCGCGCCCAGCGGCAGGCCGGTCAGCGCGTTCTTGAAGACCTGCTCGAAGGCCAGAAATTTCAGCACTGACAGGGTGAGCCCGGGCACCCAGCGCAGCCCACCCTTGTAGGGGCCGAGCAGGTTGCTCTGCTGCACCCGCCAGCCGCGATTGATCCGCACCTCGCCCGCGTCATCGCGCCAGATGATCGGGAAGGAGATGATCCGGTCAGCTTCGCACAACCTTTCGAGCACACGCGCGGCGGTGAACTCGCGCGAAGCCTTCTCGATGGTCAGCACATCGCGCGCAACCTCTTCGACCGCCTGCAGGAATTCCGGCGCGCCCTTATGGTGCGGATTGATGCGGGAGAGGAACGATTCCAGCAACGTTTCGGTGCGGTCTTTCATTTGGATCCTTTCATCGCTCAGGCCAGATACAATGCGAAAGCAGCAGCGAAGGCGACCGTCAGCACGGTCAGGACGAGGCCGAAATAAAGGGCAAGCTTCGGACGCATCCTAGACCAGCTCGAAGATTTCGTAATCGATATGCCGATCGGCGACGCCCAGATCAGCGAGTTCTGCGCGCAGCGTCCCCAGCATGGGCCCCGGGCCGCACAG
>SLKB01000120.1 GCA_007134805.1 Paracoccaceae bacterium | reverse complement strand
GTCTATATCGGGATCGTCTATACCTATCTGCCGTTCATGATCCTGCCGCTTTACGCCAATCTCACCAAGCTTGACGGGGCGCTGCTGGAAGCGGCGGGGGATCTGGGCGCCTCGCCAGTGGTGACCTTCTTCACGGTCACGCTGCCCTTGTCGCTGCCGGGGATCGTGGCGGGCGGCATGCTCGTGTTCATCCCGGCCATCGGAGAATATGTGATCCCGGCGCTGCTGGGGGGGCCCGATACGCTGATGATCGGGCGGGTGCTGTGGGATGAGTTCTTCTCGAGCCGGGACTGGCCGGTCGCCTCGGCGGTGGCGATCGTGATGCTGGTGCTGGTCGTGGCGCCGATCATGTGGCTGCAATCGGTCCAGAACCGGAGGACGCAGGAATGATGCGGGGCTGGTTCCTGCCGCTGGCGGTGCTGCTGGGCTTCGTGTTTCTCTACGCGCCGATCATCTCGCTGGTGGTGTTTTCCTTCAATGAAAGCCGGCTGGTGACCGTCTGGGGCGGGTTCTCGACCCGCTGGTATGGCGAGTTGCTGCGCGACCGCCAGATCCTGAACGCGGCCTGGATCAGCCTGCAGGTGGCCGTGGCAAGCGCGACGCTGGCCACGATCATCGGCACGCTGGGGGCCTTCGTGCTGACGCGGTTCAATCAGTTCATGGGGCGGCTGTTGCTCACGGGCATGATCACCGCGCCGCTGGTGATGCCCGAAGTGATCACGGGGCTGTCGCTGCTGCTGCTGTTCGTGGCGATGGAGTTGAGCTTTGGCTGGCCGGCCGGGCGCGGGCTCACGACCGTGATCATCGCGCACACCACTTTCTGCGCAGCCTTTGTGGCCGTGATCGCGCAGACGCGGTTGCGCGCGATGGACGAATCGCTCGAGGAAGCCGCGCGCGATCTGGGCGCGGGGCCGGTGCGGGTGTTCTTCGATATCACCCTGCCGGTGATCACGCCCGCGCTGGTGGCGGGCTGGCTGCTGGCCTTCACGCTTTCGCTCGATGATCTGGTGATCGCGAGTTTCGTGTCTGGCCCCGGTGCCTCGACGCTTCCGATGGTCATCTTCTCGAAGATCCGGCTGGGTGTGAGCCCCGATGTCAACGCGCTTGCCACGATCATCATCGGCTTTGTCGCAGTGGCCGTGCTGATTGCGGGGCTGCTGATGCGCCGGGCCGTGCGCAACAGAACATGATAAGTTTTTCTGATGATAAATATCAGAAAAATCAACTTAAACTGATGACTTGGGCCTGCTATCTGTCAGCCAGTTATTCTCACAGGAGGGGATCATGGACGGATCTGACAACGCAGGCAAATGCCCGGTAATGCACGGCGCGCTGACGACGCATGACGCAGGCGTCATGGATTGGTGGCCGAAATCGCTCAATCTCGACATTCTGCACCAGCATGACACGAAGACGAACCCGCTCAAGGGGTTCGACTATCGCGAAGAGGTCAGGACGCTCGATTTCGAGGCGCTCAAATCCGATATGAAGGCGCTTCTGAAGGACAGCCAGGAATGGTGGCCCGCCGATTGGGGCCATTATGGCGGGCTGATGATCCGGCTTGCCTGGCACGCGGCGGGCACCTACCGGATCTCGGATGGGCGCGGCGGCGCGGGCACGGGCGATATCCGCTTTGCACCCCTGAATTCCTGGCCCGACAATGCCAATCTCGACAAGGCGCGCCGGCTGCTGTGGCCGCTCAAGAAGAAATACGGCAACAAGATCAGCTGGGCCGATTTGATCATCCTGTCGGGCACGGTCGCCTATGAGGATATGGGGCTCAACACCTATGGCTTCTCCTTCGGGCGCGAGGATACTTGGGCACCGGCGAAGGATGTCTACTGGGGCTCAGAGCGCGAGTGGCTTGCGCCGTCGGACGAGCGCTATGAGGATGTGAGCAACCCCGCGACCATGGAAAACCCGCTCGCCGCGGTGCAGATGGGGTTGATCTATGTGAACCCTGAGGGCGTGAACGGCCAGCCCGACCCGCTGAAAACCGCAGGACAGGTGCGCGAGACCTTCGCGCGCATGGCGATGAATGACGAGGAAACCGCAGCACTGACCGCAGGCGGGCACACTGTCGGCAAGTGCCACGGCAATGCCAATCCCGACGATCTGGGCGGAGCCCCTGAAGCCGCCGAGATCACGGATGCGGGCCTGGGCTGGATCAACCGCAAAGGGCGCGGGGTTGGCCGCGATGCCCTGACCGGCGGGCCCGAAGGCGCCTGGACCACGAATCCGCTGCAATGGGATGACGGCTATTTCAAGCTGCTGTTCGGGTATGAGTGGGAACTGACCAAATCGCCCGCCGGTGCCTGGCAGTGGAAGCCCATCAACATCCGCGAAGAGGACATGCCCGTCGATGTCGAAGATCCCTCGATCCGGCACATGCCGATGATGACCGATGCCGACATGGCGATGAAGATGGACCCGACCTATCGCAAGATCTGCGAGAAGTTCATGGAAGACCATGAGTATTTCTCGGATTGCTTCGCGCGGGCCTGGTTCAAGCTGACCCATCGCGACATGGGCCCGAAGGCGCGCTATATCGGCCCCTATGTGCCCGGCGAAGACCTGATCTGGCAGGATCCGGTGCCCGCTGGCAAGGCGGATTACGATGTCGCGGCCGTGAAGGCGAAGATCGCGGCCAGCGGGCTGAGCATGGCCGAGATGGTCGCGACCGCATGGGACAGCGCGCGCACCTTCCGCCAGTCGGACCTGCGCGGTGGGGCCAATGGCGCGCGGATCCGGCTGGCGCCGCAGAAGGACTGGGAAGGCAACGAGCCTGCACGGCTGCAGAAAGTGCTTGCGGCGCTCGAGCCCATCGCGGCCGAGACCGGCGCCTCGGTGGCTGATGTCATCGTGCTGGCCGGCAATCTGGGGGTCGAGCAGGCGGCAAAGGCGGCGGGCTTCACCATCGAGGTCCCCTTCGCACCCGGTCGCGGTGATGCCACCGACGCGATGACCGATGCCGACAGCTTTGCCCCGCTGGAGCCCGTGGCCGACGGTTTCCGCAACTGGATGAAGAAGGACTATATCGTCACGCCCGAAGAGCTGCTGCTGGACCGCGCACAGCTCATGGGGCTGAGCGCGCCCGAGATGACATGCCTCATCGGCGGCATGCGGGCGATGGGGACCAACCATGGCGGCACGTCCCACGGGGTCTTCACCGAGCGTGAAGGCGCGCTGACGACCGATTTCTTCGTCAACCTGACCGACATGGCCTGGAAATGGGAGCCCGCGGGCAAGAACCTCTACAAGCTCGTCGATCGCAAGACCGGGGCCGAGAAGTTCACTGCAACGCGCGTCGATCTGGTCTTCGGGTCGAACTCGATCCTGCGCGCCTATGCCGAGCACTACGCCCAGGACGACAATGCCGGGAAATTCGTGAAGGATTTCGTGGCCGTCTGGACCAAGGTGATGAACGCCGACCGGTTCGAGCTGGCCTGAGCCAGGCTCTACGGTTGCAATCCCTGCGCGCGCCAGCCTCTGGCGCGCGTTCTTTTTCGCTGTTACATGCAGGTTGCATGCGTATAACGCGCGCATGACCGCAAGCCTCACGCATGTTCTTCTGATTGCCCTTGGCGGCGGGCTGGGCAGCATGGCGCGCGCCGCACTCGCCGCGCGGATCATGCCCGAAAGCCACCCCGCGATCGCGATCATGGTGGTCAATGTCTCGGGCAGTTTCGCGATCGGGCTCGCCTATGGGTTGAGCCCCGGCGCGGGGCTTGTGGCCGTCGCCATGCCCACATTGTTCCAGGTCTTCGCAATCGGCGTGCTGGGCGGGTATACGACAGTCTCGACCTTCGCGATGCAGGCGCTGACACTGTGGCAGGAGGGGCGCGCCTGGGCGGCCTTGGCCAACATCGCGGGCTCGATCCTTGGCTGCACGGCGGCGGCGGCCTTCGGCATCCTGCTCACGCGGGGCTGGGGCTGATGGGGCGCCATGACATCATCCTCGCGGTCGGGCTGGGCGGGGCGCTGGGCACGGTTGCGCGCTATTTGCTGAGCCTTGGCGCTGTCACGCTGCAGCCGGGCGCGGCGGTGCTGGCAACGCTCATGGCCAATATCCTCGGCGCCGGGCTGATCGGGTATCTGGCGACACGGCCGCTCGCGCCCCGCGCGCGCGCCTTCCTGATGACCGGGTTTTGCGGCGGGTTCACGACCTTCTCGATGGTCTCGCTCGAACTGGTGCTGCTGATCGAGCGCAGCCTTGCGCTGGCCGCGGCCTATGCGGGGGTGTCGCTTGGCGCATGGATGCTGGCGGTCTGGGCGGGCTACCGGCTGGGGCACGCGCGCGGGGCGTGATCGCGCTCAGATATTGTCGACCTGCGGCATGCCCATGACGTGATAGCCGCCATCGACATGAATGATCTCGCCCGTGGTGTGCGCGCCGTGATCCGAGGCGAGATAGACCGCCGTGCCGCCGACCGAGCCCAGCGTGGCATTGCTGCGCAGCGGCGCGTTCGCCTCGGCATGGCGGTAGGTCTTGCGCGCGCCGCCGATGGCGGCCCCGGCAAGCGTCTTCATCGGGCCGGGGCTGATCGCGTTCACCCGGATCCCCTCGGGGCCGAGGTCATTGGCAAGATACCGCACCGAACTCTCCAGCGCCGCCTTTGCGACCCCCATCACATTGTAGAAGGGCGTCACCTTGTTCGAGCCCTGAAAGGTCAGCGTCAGCAGGCAGCCGCCATCGGGCATCATGGCGGCCGCGCGCCGGCCGAGATCGATGAAACTGTAGCAGCTGATTTCAAGCGAGCGCTTGAAATTCTCGCGGCTGGTGTCGCGGAACCTGCCCGTGAGTTCGGACTTGTCGGAAAAGGCGATCGCATGGACAAGGAAATCGAGGCTGCCCCACTGCCCGGCCAGCCCCTCGAACGCGGCATCGAGCGAGGCTTCATCGGTCACGTCGACATCAAGCAGGATCTCCGATCCGACCGAGGCGGCGAGCGGCTCCACCCGTTTGCCGAAGGCCGCGCCCTGATAGGTGAAGGCAAGCTGCGCGCCCTCTGCCGCCATGGCCTGCGCGATTCCCCAGGCGATAGAGCGGTCATTGGCGACCCCCATGATCAGCCCGCGCTTGCCCGCCATCCATCCCGCCATGTTCACGCCCCCGTTCAATCGCGATACGCGCTCATCAGCAAGGTCGCATTCGTGCCGCCGAAGCCGAAGCTGTTCGACAGGACGGAATCCAGCTCGACATCCTCGACCAGCGCCGTGGCGATCTCGCCTTCCTGGATTGCCGGATCAAGCGTGGTGACATTGGCCGAGGCCGCGATGAAGCTGCCCTGCATCATCAGGAGCGAATAGATCGCCTCCTGCACGCCAGTCGCGCCCAGGCTGTGGCCAGTCAGCGATTTCGTGGACGAGATCGGCGGCACATTCCCCGCGCCCCAGATCCGGCGGATCGCGTCGACCTCGGTCACATCGCCCGCGGGCGTCGAGGTGCCATGCGCGTTGATATAGCTCACGCGGCGCCCTTCGGGCAGGGTCGCGAGTGCGAGCCGCATCGACCGCTCACCCCCCTCCCCCGAAGGCGCGACCATGTCATACCCGTCCGAGGTTGCCCCGTAGCCCGTCACTTCGGCATAGATCGCGGCGCCGCGCGCCTTCGCATGCTCCAGTTCCTCGAGCACGACGACCCCGCCGCCGCCGCCGATCACGAACCCGTCGCGCGAGGCGTCGAAGGCGCGCGAGGCCGTCTCAGGCGCATCATTGTATTTCGACGACATCGCGCCCATCGCGTCAAAGAGGCATGACAGCGTCCAGTCCAGTTCCTCGCCGCCGCCGGCAAAGACGATATCCTGCTTGCCCATCTGGATCTGCTCGGCCCCGTTGCCGATGCAATGCGCGCTGGTCGAGCAGGCCGAGGTGATCGAGTAGTTCACGCCCTTGATCTTGAACGGTGTCGCAAGGCAGGCCGAATTGGTCGACGACATGCAGCGCGTGACCATGAACGGGCCCATCCGCTTGGGGCTGCCCTTTTCGACCACGATCTTGTGCGCCTGGAACAGGTTCGAGGTGGACGGCCCGCCAGAGCCCATGATAAGGCCCGTGCGCTCGTTCGAGACATCGCCCGGTTCAAGCCCCGCATCGGCGATGGCCTGTTCCATGGCGAGGAAGTTATATGCCGCGCCCGGCCCCATGAACCGCAGGTTGCGCTTGTCGATATGATCCTCAAGCGTGATCTTCGGCAGGCCATGGACCTGGCTGCGAAAGCCGTGCTCGGCATATTCGGGTGCGAATACGATGCCCGAGCGGCCGGCCCGCAGACTTTCGGTGACTTCGCTTGTCGAGTTTCCAATGGGCGAGATGATCCCCAGCCCGGTAATGACAACGCGCCGCATTCGGCCTCCAGTGCATATGGTTTCAGCTTCTCTAGGCGAAGGCATGCTGTGGGGCAAGGGGGGCCAGCGGGCTCACTCGGCCCAGTCCGGCTGCCGCTTCTCGAGGAAGGCGCTGATGCCCTCATTGGTGTCGCGCCAGAGCATGTTCTCGACCATCACCTCGCCGGTGTAGTGATAGGCGTCGGCGAGGCTCATCTCGGCCTGGGTGTAGAAAGCCTGCTTGCCGATGCGCACTGCGGCCGAGAGCTTTGCCGCGACCGTGGCGGCGAGGGCTTCGGTTTCCGCCTCGAGCCGGTCGGGCGGGGCGATCTTGTTGATGAGCCCCAGATCGGCCGCGCGGGCTGTGTCGATGAAGGTGCCCGTGCTCAGCATCTCGAACGCGGCCTTGCGCGGGATGTTGCGGGTGAGCGCGACCATCGGCGTCGAGCAGAAGAGCCCGATATTGACCCCGTTCACGCCAAAGCGCGTCCCCTCGGCCGCGACCGCCATGTCGCACGACGCGACGAGCTGGCAGCCCGCCGCGGTCGCGATCCCGTGGACCTGCGCGATCACGGGCTGGGGCATTGCGGGGATCTGCTGCATCAGCCGGCCGCAGCGGGTGAAGAGATCCGCGAAATAGGCCGCGCCGCCATCCGCCTCGGCCCGCCCGGCCTGCATTTCCTTCAGGTCATGGCCCGCGCAGAACGCCTTGCCCGTCCCGCGCAGGATCACCACGCGCACTGCCCCGTCGCCCGCCAGCCGTTCGAACGTCGCCGAGAGCGCGGCCAGCATCGCATCGGACAGCGCATTGAGGTTGCCAGGGCTTTGCATCGTGACGCGCGCAACCCCTGCCGCAACGTCACAACTCACCAACTCGTCCCGCATCTTGCCATTCCCTCCGCTTTCACCCGAATTCTAGGGATCGGAACCCGACATGAAAACCCCGCATCTGGAGAAACGCATGAAAATGGACCGCGCCGCCCTCGCCGCCTTTCTGGACGCGGAATTCGCGCAGGTCGCGGGCATGTTCGCCATCGACGATCTGCGCCCGATGGGCGTGACTGTCCGGCTCTTGCATGACGAGCGGCACCTGCGCCCAGGCGGGACCGTGTCGGGCCCGGCGATGTTCGCGCTGGCCGATGTATCGATCTATCTGGCGGTGCTCTCGATGATCGGCCCCAGGGCGCTGAGCGTGACCACGAATTGCGCGATCGATTTCATGCGCAAGCCCGCCGCCGGGGTCGATCTGATCTGCGAGGCGCGGCTTCTGAAGCTGGGGCGTCAGCTGGCCGTGGGCGATTGCCTGATCTACTCGGACGGGCTCGAGGCACCAGTGGCGCGCGCCTCGCTGACCTATGCGATCCCGCCCGACCCCCCGGCCGACCCCGCGACCGCGCGCTGAGCAGTGGCCAAGCGGTCGCGCGCTTGCTAAGGCTCGGGGCCCACGATGTCGCGCTGTGAGTGCCCATGACCCCGCCCGCCCGGCTTCAGGCCGCCGCCGAGATCCTTGACGCCATCCTTGCCGGCCAGCCCGCCGAGCAGGCGCTGAGCGCATGGACCCGCGCGCGCCGCTTTGCAGGCTCGGGCGACCGGGCGGCGATCCGGGATCATGTGTATGACGCGCTGCGCCGCAAACGCTCGCTCGCGCACCTGGGCGGCGCGATGACAGCGCGGGGCCTGATCATCGGGCTCGCGCGCGAAGCAGGGGCAGAGCTGTCGCAGATCTTCACGGGCGCGGGGCATGCGCCCGCAGCGCTTTCGGAGGCCGAGGCGATGGGCCCGTCCGCGCCGCTGGATGAGCTGGTGGCGCTCGACTGCCCCGACTGGCTGGCGCCCGCGCTGCGCGACAGCCTGGGGCCGGATTTCGCGCAGGTCATGGACGCGCTGCGCTGGCGGGCGCCCCTTTTCCTGCGGGTCAATCTGGCGCGGATCGGCCTTGAGGACGCGCGCGCCGCGCTGGCCGCCGACGGGATCACTGCCGTGCCCCATCCGCTTGCCCCGACAGCGCTGGAAGTCACCGAGAACGCCCGCAAGGTCGCGCGCAGTGCGGCCTATGGCGCGGGGCTTGTTGAGTTGCAGGATGTCTCCTCGCAAGCCGTGATCGCCGAACTGCCCGAACTCGGGGGCGCGCGCGTGCTGGATTATTGCGCGGGCGGCGGGGGCAAGGCGCTTGCGATGGCCGCCCGCGGGGCGCAGGTCAGCGCGCATGACGCAAGCCCTGCCCGGATGCGCGACCTTCCCGCGCGCGCGGCGCGCGCGGGCGCCGCGATCACGCAGCTTGACGCGCCAGAAGGGCTTTTCGATCTGGTGCTGACGGATGTGCCCTGCTCTGGCTCGGGCAGCTGGCGGCGCGACCCGGAAGGGAAATGGCGCCTGACGCCCGACCGGCTCGAGGCGCTCATCGCGACCCAGGCCGGGATCCTGACGGCTGCCGCCCGGCATGTTCGGCCGGGCGGACAGCTTTGTTACGTTACCTGCTCTTTGCTGGATCTGGAAAACCAGAGCCAGATCGCGCGCTTTTTGCAGCACGACAGCCGGTTCGCGTTG
The DNA here is from genome assembly GCA_007134805.1 of Paracoccaceae bacterium. Taxonomy (GTDB): domain Bacteria; phylum Pseudomonadota; class Alphaproteobacteria; order Rhodobacterales; family Rhodobacteraceae; genus Roseinatronobacter. The sequence goes on along the minus strand of SLKB01000120.1, from coordinate 6,616 downwards.
CGCCACACCCACCGCCTGACCCCGCTTCAAGGCGGCGATGGCTTCTTTCTCGCAACACTCTCAAAGTGTCCCTGACGACGCTTTGCAACTATAAATTGAACGATCTCAGAAAGATGTTAAGCATGGATTAACCCTGATCGGTGCAGGGTTGGGGCGATCAGAAAGAGGTGTGTGTCCGTGCTCAGCCAAACTCATGCCGCTGCAAACCGCGTTTTCGTCGAGATGCCGGCGGTCTTGCGACGCAGGACGCTCTGGGGTCTGACGCTTCTGGGGGTGGGGTTTGCAGGGCTCTCGCTCGGGGTCGACCCCACGCCGCTCAGCCTCGGCTTCGCGGGGGTTGGGCTTGGGCTGATCGGGGCGTCGGGGCTCATTGCGCTGACACGCCGGGCGCAGGGCTGGCTGGACAGGCGCGACCGGCATGTGATGATGCGGCTGTTCCAGAATTCCGACGAAGCCTGCCTGATCACGAGCGCCTACTCGGACGAGATCCTGTGGAAAAACCGCACCGCCGCCGAGCAGTTGCGCCTGTCGGGCGGCCAGCGGGATGATCTGTTGCGCGATGTCAGCGCCGATCCTGCATGCCTCGGCGACCGGCTTCAGGACCGCGCGCGCGTCACCGGCCGGGCCGAACACCTGCTCCAGACCCGCACCGAGACCTTCGCCTTCAAGGTCGAGTATCTTGGCGCGAACAAGTTCTTCTGGCGCATCGCGCAGACCCCGCGCGAAGATGTGCTCGCCACGCTGCCGCTGGGCCTTGCCCGTGTCGATCACGAGGGGCAGATCACCTATCTCTCGCCCGCGCTTGGCAGCCTCTTCGAGGAGCCGCCGCAGCGCGTCGAGGACCTTGGCGTGGCGCTGCCGCAGATGGGCAAGGCCCTCGGGGTCCGGCTTGGCGCGCGCAAGCAGGCGTTTTCGGTCCTGCGCCTGGCCGATCCGGGCCCGCAGCCGGCAGCCGCAAGCACCGGCGAGACGCTTATCTTTCTCGCACAGAATGTCGATGCGCGCCCGGCATCCGATGCCGAGCCCACCCATGCCGAGCTTGAAGCCCTGCCTGTCGCGATTGCCCATCTCGCGACGGATGGCCAGATCACCTATCTGAATTCCGAGGCGCGCGCCCTGTTGCGGCTGCAGGATGAACGCTACCCGCAGCTTGTCGATCTGCTCGAAGGTCTGGGGCGGCCGGTGAAGGAATGGCTGACCGAGATCGTGGATGGTCGGCTCGACAAGTCGACCGAGGTGATGCGGCTCAACCGGCACGGGTCCGAGACCTATCTCAGGGTCACACTGCGCACGCCCGAAAACGGGCTTGACGGGACTGTCCAGGCTGTCCTCAGCGATGCCACCGAATACAAGTCGCTCGAGGCGAAATTCACCCAGAGCCAGAAGATGCAGGCCGTGGGCCAACTCGCCGGCGGGGTCGCGCATGATTTCAACAACCTGCTGACCGCAATTTCGGGGCATTGCGATCTGATCCTGCTGCGCCATGACCGCACCGACCCGGACTATCCCGATCTCATGCAGATCCAGCAGAACACCAACCGCGCGGCGGCGCTCGTGCGCCAGTTGCTCGCGCTGTCGCGCCAGCAGGCGCTGCAATTCACCACGATCGATCTGCATGAGACGATCTGCGATGTAACGCATCTGCTCAACCGGCTTCTGGGAGAGAAAGTGACCCTGACGCTCGACCATGGCGAGAGGGTCGCGCCGATCCGCTCGGACAAGCGGCAGTTCGAACAGGTGCTGATGAATCTGGTCGTGAATGCGCGCGATTCGATGCCGCTGGGGGGCGAGATAAAGATCGCGACCGCAACCCAGCAGTTCACGGACGGGTTGAAGCGCGAGCAGGCATCGCTGCCGCCGGGGACCTATTCGGTGATCCGGATCAGCGACACGGGCGTCGGGATCCCGGCCGAAAACCTGCGCAAGATCTTCGATCCCTTCTTCACCACCAAGCGCCAGGGCGAGGGGACAGGGCTTGGCCTGTCGACAGTCTACGGGATCATCAAGCAATCGGGCGGGTATATCTTCGTGGACAGCGAGGAAGGCGTGGGCACGACCTTCACGCTCTATTTCGTGGCCCAGAAGGAGATGCGCGCGCGCGATGCCGCGCAGCCCAGCCCTGCCCCGGTCAAGCCTATGGCGATCAAGAAAGCGCTCGTCCTGCTGGTCGAGGATGAGGCGCCCGTGCGCTCTTTCGCGGCGCGGGCGCTCGAATTGCAGGGCCACCGCGTGATCGAGGCCGATTGCGGCGAGGCCGCGCTCGAAATCCTGAGCGACCCGAATGTGAAGCCCGACCTGTTCGTGAGCGATGCCGTGATGCCGGGGATCGACGGGCCGGGCTGGGTCAGCAAGATGCGCGAACGCTTCCCCGACACGCCCGTGGTCTTCATGTCGGGCTATGCCGAGGATCGGCGCGTGGCCGCGCAGGAACGCATCGGGCATGCAGTCTTCCTTGCCAAGCCCTTCTCGCTGGCCGAATTCGTGGCGATCGTGAACTCCCAGCTTCAGGGCAAGCGCAAGGCCGCCTGAGCCTGCCCATCTGCCGGGCCGCACAGGACAGGCTTGCCTGCGCCGCGCGGCCATGGCAGATAGTGAACATGGTAACTACCCAAGCCGAAGCCCGCCCGCTCTGGGGCATATTCTGGATGCTGGTCACGGGGCTCTGCTTTGTTGCCGTCACCGCACTTGTGAAATATCTGGGCGATGACATGCCCTCCGCGCAGGCGGCCTTCCTGCGCTACCTGCTGGGGCTCGTCTTTCTGCTGCCGATGCTGCCGGGGCTGCGCGCGCTCGCGCTCACGCCCGCGTCGCTGGCGCTGTTCAGCCTGCGCGGGCTCGTGCACGGGCTGGGCGTGATCCTGTGGTTCTATGCGATGACGCGCATCCCGCTCGCCGAGGTGACGGCGATGAATTATCTCTCGCCGATCTATGTGACGCTTGGCGCCGCACTTTTCCTTGGCGAACGGCTTGCGCTGCGGCGGGTGCTGGCGGTTCTGGTGGCGTTTCTGGGGATGCTGATCATCCTGCGGCCCGGCCTGCGCGAAATCTCATCCGGGCATGTCGCGATGATCGGCACGGCGATCCTGTTCGCAGCCTCCTATTTGCTGGCCAAGCGGATGTCGGGCGAGGTCAATGCCTCGGTCGTGGTGGGCATGCTGTCGATCATCGTGACGCTGGTGCTGGCCCCCTTTGCCTATGCCGTCTGGGTGCCGCCGACATGGGAGCAGATCTTCTGGCTGTTCTGGGTCGCGGCCTTTGCCACGGCGGGGCATTACGCGATGACGCTGGCCTTCGCGGCGGCCCCGGTGACGGTCACGCAGCCCGTGACATTTCTTCAACTCGTCTGGGCGGTGCTCTTGGGCGCGCTGGTCTTTGCCGAGCCGGCGGACGGATTCGTGATCCTCGGCGGCGCTGTCATCATGGGATCGGTCGCCTTCATCACATGGCGCGAGGCCGTGCTGCGCAAGCGCGCGCGGCGCATCCTCGTGGCGCCGTGACGCGGCCGCTCAGAGCGCGGCCATCACCTCGTCCGAGATCTCGAAATTCGCGGTCACGTTCTGGACATCGTCATCATCCTCGAGCGCGTCAATGAGCTTGATCAGGCTGCGCGCGGCCTCGAGGTCCAGCTCGGTCGTGGTCTGCGGCTGCCAGACGAGCCGCGTGCTTTCCGCCTCGCCCAGCGCGTCCTCGAGCGCGGTCGACACGGCCCCGAGATCGGTATCGGCGCACCAGATGACATGCCCGTCCGCGCCGCTCTCCACATCCTCGGCGCCCGCGTCGATCGCGGCAAGCAGCACGGTTTCGGGATCGCCCGCCGCGCCCGGGTAGACAACCTGCCCCTTGCGGTCGAACATGAAGGCGACCGACCCCGTCTCGCCCAGATTTCCGCCATTCTTGGAGAAAGTCGAGCGCACATTCGACGCCGTGCGGTTGCGGTTGTCGGTCATCGCCTCGACGAGGACAGCCACGCCATGCGGGCCGTAGCCCTCATAGCGGATTTCCTCGTAGTTCTCGGCATCGCCGCCCTGCGACTTCTTGATCGCGCGCTCGATATTGTCCTTGGGCATCGAGGCGGCCTTGGCCTCTTTCACAGCAAGGCGCAGGCGCGGGTTCTTCTCGGGGTCGGGATCGCCCATCTTGGCGGCAACTGTGATTTCCTTGGACAATTTGGAAAACAGCTTCGCGCGCACGGCATCCTGCCGGCCCTTGCGATGCTGGATATTTGCCCATTTGGAATGGCCTGCCATGGGGTGCCTCGTCGTCTTCGGACTGGATCTTGCGGGGGTTCTACTGCGTCGGGCGGGGTCGGGGCAAGCCCGTGTCACGCGCGCGCGCCATGAAAAATGCCCGCATCAGCTGCGGGCATTTCGCGTGGTGCATTGCGATGGGGTCAGGCTGCGCGCGAGACCAGCACGTCATTGACCTGTTTCTGCGCACCCATCTCGTCACCGCCCGCAACCGCGGCCACTTCGCGGGTCAGCCGGTCAAGCGCTGCCTCATAGAGCTGACGCTCGGAATAGGATTGCTCGCGCTGTTCGTCATTGCGGTGCAGATCGCGCACCACTTCGGCGATGGCCAGCAGGTCGCCCGAGTTGATCTTCTGCTCGTATTCCTGCGCACGGCGCGACCACATCGCACGCTTGACGCGGGCCTTGCCCTTGAGTGTGGCGAGCGCCTTGTCGATAAGTTCGGGCGAGGAGAGCGAGCGCATGCCCACGGTGGCGACCTTGTTGGTCGGCACGCGCAGGGTCATCTTTTCCTTCTCGAAGGAGATCACGAAAAGTTCCAGCTTCAGCCCGGCGATCTCCTGCTCTTCGATCGACACGATCTGTCCTACCCCGTGCGCCGGATAGACCACGTAGTCATCGGGATGAAACTCGACTTTCTTCGTTTTTGTCATATTACGCCTTCCCCTGGTTAGCCTGCTTGGCGCACAAAATCTTGGCCCCCAGGACGCTCTGTCCCGGCAACCAGTTCACTTGGCGACAAAAAATCGGCAGCTGGCAATGCTGCCGGTGCGAGGCGACTCTCTCATCTGGTTTTGTATACCACAAAAGAGCCGCTTTTCAAAGCGGCTTGGACGGAAGTTGGTAACAATTCTGCAAAAACTCAAGGCAAAACGGCATCAACCGCCTTCGCCGGGCGCCTCGCTAAAGTATTTCTCAAGCTTTCCGGTTTCGCCGTCGCGCGCCTCGGCCTCAGGGAGGGGGTCCTTCTTGGTGATGATCACCGGCCATTTCACCGAGTATTTCCGGTTGAACTCGACCCAGTCTTCCATGTCGGGCTCGGTATCGGGGCGGATGGCATCGGCGGGGCATTCGGGTTCGCACACGCCGCAATCGATGCATTCATCGGGATGGATGACGAGCATGTTCTCGCCCTCATAGAAGCAATCGACCGGGCAGACCTCGACGCAATCGGTGTATTTGCAGGCGATGCAATTGTCGATCACAACATAAGTCATTCCGGCATGTCCTTGTTCAGCTGGCCCCGTCCGGCGAGGCGTGCGGGGGACATAAACCCGTCGCTGCGATCAATCAAGCGGGTCCGGGCGAGGCGCGGCAAATCGCCTGCGGGCGTATTTGTCGGGCCTGCCGATGGGGCGCGGGGCGCCAGGCTCGGGCGCGGCCGAAGGGTCAGGCGGGGGCGCGAGGTCTTCATAAAGCGCGCGGGCCTCGGCCGCGGGGCCCCGGCGCGTGCCCAGATCGAGGATCCGGATCACGCGCACCTGCGCACCGAGGGCAAAGGTCAGCACATCTCCGGGCCCGACATGCGAGGCCGGCTTGGACACGCGCGCCCCGTTCACCCGCACGCCCGCGCCGCTGACAAGCTTCGCAGCAAGGCTGCGCGTCTTCACGAAACGCGCCTGCCAGAGCCATTTGTCAAGGCGCAGGCGCGGCCGGGGGCCCTCCTCCTCGGGCATGGGCGCGTCAGCCTTTCGTCTTCAGCCCCATCAGCGCAGCGGCGAAGGGATTGTCGGGGTCGATCCGGTCTTCCTTGCGCGGCGGCGCCTTTGGCGGCCGCGGGCCATCGGGATGCTTGCCCTTGGGCTTGGCCGGCTTGCCGCGCGCGGCTTGCTGCTTGCGGGGCGGGCGCGCGTCCTTGCGGGGGCGCGGCTTCCAGGTGAAGGTGAAGAAGACCTCAAGCTCGGGGGCCGGCGCGTCGGCATCGACCGGGGCATCCATGGCGGGTGCATCCGCATCGACCGGGGCTTCGGGAGCGGGCGCTTCCGCCTCGACCGGAGCCTCCGGAGCGGGCGCGTCGGCCTCGACGGGGGCATCTGGCGCGGGTGCATCCGCCTCGGCCGGGGCATCCATGGCTGGTGCTTCGGCATCAACCGGGGCCTCCATGGCTGGCGCATCGGCCTCGGGCGCGTCGGCAGCGTTTGGGGCGTCGGGCGCGGCCTCGGTGGGGGCCGGCGCGGGTTTCGGCTTGGCGCGCGTGCCGCGCTCGGCATGGTAGCCCAGACCCTCCATCAGGTCGGCGAATTGCTCAAGCGTGGTGCCGGTGATCGAGAGCATGTCGGCCTTGGCCTCGAAGCCGCCACGGCTGTCGCAGGCGCGCAGCAGATCGGCGAGACGCTCCAGCATGTCGATGCGAATCGCGCGCGCGCCAG
>SLKB01000211.1 GCA_007134805.1 Paracoccaceae bacterium | reverse complement strand
GGCAGGCTGAGGCTCGTGTCCTGGTGCCCCGGTGAAAGCGGCTCGCGCAATGTTGTCAGGTGTTCCCCGGCCGGATCGCGGCTGATCGCCAGAAGCTCGGCGGGCTCGGTGATCCCGACAGTCCAGTTCAGGCCAAGCGTGCGCTGTTGCGCCGTTGCCGCCGTGGCGGAGAGGGCGCATGTGAAAACTGCGAACAGGGCGAGGCGCATCACGGACTCCGCACGACGAGTGGAGTGGTCCCCTGTTTATGTCACAGCTTTGCGTTGCAGCAAGGTTAATGGGTTGAACTTATCGCGAAACACTCACGCGCGCTCGGTATATTCGAAGGTTTCGGTATTGACGATGATCTCTTCATCCGGGCCGACGAAGGGCGGCACCAGCACCCGCACCCCATTGTCGAGGATCGCGGGCTTGAAGCTCTTGGCGGCGGTCTGGCCTTTGACGACGGGCTCGGTCTCGGCCACCTTGCAGGTCACTTTCTGCGGAAGCATCATGTTGAGCGCTTCCTCGCCGTAATACTCGACCGCGACCGTCATGCCGTCCTGCAGGAACGGGCGCCGCTCGCCGAGGATCTCGGCATCAAGCTCGACCTGCTCGAAGGTTTCCATGTCCATCACCACCAGCCGCCCGTCGGTCTCGTAGAGGAACTGCTGGTCCTTCTGTTCAAGCCGCACACGCTCGACCTTGTCATCGGACCGGAACCGCTCGTTGAGCTTGCGCCCGTCGCGGAGGTTCTTCAGCTCGACCTGCGCAAAGGCCCCGCCCTTGCCGGGCTTCACATGGCCGACCTTCACGGCGGCCCATAATCCCCCGTCATGTTCAAGCACATAACCGGGGCGGATCTCGTTTCCATTGATCTTTGGCATGCCGTAACCTTAACAAAACCTTGTCCGAGCGCAGCCTCGCACCTATATCGCGCGGTGTTGGCGGGTGCAAGAACACGATCTTGATCACCCGGCCGACCCGCATCAAGAAGGTATGCGGCTGACGCATATGTGGTATGCAAAATTTGGGTAGCGAATCGCAGCGCAAAACGCATATGCAGGGTGTCACAAATTATGCAAGAGCAAGAGCAAAGACAAGGATCAACTGATGTTCGACGCGGCAGACGGAACGGCGGTCACGCATGAACAAGGAGCGCGTGCGCGCAAATTGTTCGCAGCTGTGGTACTCGCAGCGCTGGATGATGCGATTGCCGATGACAAGAAATACGGAAACGGGCCAGAGCAGATTGCGCGCTGGGCGCGCTCGCGCGACGGGCGCGAAGTGCTCAGTTGTGCGGGCATCGACCCCAATGAGCGGGTTGTTGCCGGGCTGATGGAATTCGTCGGACGCGGTGTGCGGACTTCGGTCGCGCTGTCGCGCGAGGAAAGCGAGCGGCGCAATGCAGCCGCAGCCGCAGCCGCCGACGCAGAAGCCGCCTGAAATCGTTTTTCACCTGATGAAAAAATCCCTGCCCGGCTCGGGCAGGGTTTTTTCATTGGGCGAAATCTTTTTTCAGAATGGAGCACTCGCGCCCGGCGCAGGCACGCCCAGATGCTCGGCCAGAAAATCGAGCCGGTCCTGCCCCCAGAAGCGCGCCGCGCCATGGCAGAAGAAGGGCACGCCGAACACACCGGCAGCGACGGCCTCTTCAAGATTGCGCGGGTAGATCTCGGCGCCCTGCAAGAGCCCGGTGCTGGCAAGGGCCGGGTCGAAGCCTGCGCCTTCCAGGCTCTCGCGGATCACGGCGTCCTCGGCGATGTTGCGCTCCTCTTCCCAGCAGGCGCGCCCGAGGCTTGTGACAAGTGCCGCCAGATCGCCCCCGCCCGCCTCCTGCGCGGCGATGATCGCATACGAGGCCGGCGCCGGGTTGGCCGGGAAGAAGGCGGGCCGCAGCGTGAGCGGCCGGTCCAGCCGGCGCGCCCAACGCTCCAGCTCCTGCTGGCGGTATGTCTGGCGGCTTTCATGGCGCTGCCCCAGCGGCAGCCCGCCCGTGCGCAGGTACAATGCCTGCGGATCGATGGGCTTGTAGCGCAGCGCAAGGCCGGCCGCGTCGGCGATCTGCGCAGGGCGTGTCCCGGCCAGATAGGTCCAGGGCGAGATCGGGCTGAGGTAGTAGTCGATTTGGGTCATCATGCGCGCCTTGAGCCAGGGTTTGGGCAGTTTGCAAGACGTTATCGGGGTGGTAAGCGGTGTCAACAAGCCGAATCCCGAAGGATGCCCGATGATCGACCGTTCCGAGCCCAAGCTGATCGCCGGAAATGCCAACCGGCCCCTGGCCACGGCGATCGCCCGGAGGATGGCGCTGCATCGCGGCATGTCGGTGTCGCTGGTCGATGCGCGGGTCGAGCGGTTCAACGATCAGGAGATCTTCGTCGAGGTCTACGAGAATGTCCGGGGCGAGGACATGTTCATCATTCAGTCGACCTCGAACCCGGCGAATGACAACCTGATGGAGCTTTTGATCATCGCCGACGCGCTCAAACGCTCATCGGCGGCGCGGATCACGGCCGTGATCCCGTATTTCGGCTATGCGCGGCAGGACCGGCGCACCAAGGCGCGCACGCCGATCTCGGCCAAGCTCGTGGCCAACATGATCGCGCAGTCGGGGATCGAGCGTGTGCTGACGCTCGATCTGCATGCCGCCCAGATCCAGGGCTTCTTCGATATCCCTGTCGACAATCTCTATGCCGCGCCGATCTTCGCGCTGGATGTGAAGCACCATTTCAAGGGCCGGTTGCAGGATGTCACGATCGTCTCGCCCGATGTGGGGGGCGTGTCGCGGGCGCGGGAACTCGCCAAGCGCGTGGGTTGCGCGCTGGCCATCGTCGACAAGCGCCGCGAGAAGCCCGGCGAGATTGCCGAGATGACCGTGATCGGCGAGGTTACGGGCAAGAGCTGCATCATCGTCGACGATATCTGCGACACGGCCGGGACGCTGTGCAAGGCCGCCGAAGTGCTGGTCGATGCAGGCGCGACCGAGGTGCACAGCTACATTACCCATGGTGTGCTCTCTGGCCCGGCAGTGGAGCGGATCACCAAATCAGTGATGAAATCGCTGGTGATCACTGATTCCATCGCGCCGACCGAGGCCGTGAAGGCCGCGCCCAATATCCGCATCGTGCCGACCGCGCCGATGTTCGCGCAAGGCATCCTGAACACCTGGAAGGGCACCTCGGTCTCGTCGCTCTTCGATGTCGAGACGCTGATGCCGATCTATGAGGGGCTCTACAGCGAGTAGCCCCGCGACCTGTCAGGCAGAGGAATGCGCGCGCGCCCAGCGAAACAGCAGGTCCTGCTTCATCGCACGGGCGCTGCGAGCCCATTCGGCGGTGCCCCCGGGGCGGTCGGCGCCGCGCCCGGCGACCTGCGCGCGCCGCGTCAGATCCGCGGCGCAGACTGCAAAGGCCAGATCGCGCCCGCCCGGCGCGCGCACATAGCCCCCCAGCGCCGAGACGAAATAGAGCGTGCCGGTCTTGGCGCGCACATCGAGCCCGGGGCTGGTGAGCGGCCGGCCGGCCGCGTCGCGCAGCGGATGCTCGCGCAGGAGCGTGCGCAGCGTGCCGTCCGCACCCGCGCGGTGGAACATGCGCGCGAGATCGGCCATCGAGACGCGCGAATTGGCGCCAAGGCCCGAATGATCGACCAGCCGCGCGCTCGACATGCCAAGCTGCATCTGTGCCCAGGATGACATGCGCCCGCCCGAGGCCGCGAGGCTGTGCGGCATCGACGCGCCGGCGCCTGCGGCCATGAGCCCCACCGCCTCGGCGCTGATATTGGTCGAAAAGCGCAGGATATCGCCCAGAAGATCCGGCAGGGGGCGCGACAGATGCGTGACCAGCGCGGTGCCCGCGGGGGCTGTGTGGGTCGTCTCGGGGGCGGGCAGCGTGACGCCCTGCACCTCCGCGAGCGCGCGGAACACTTCGCCCGCGTAGAGTTCGGGGTGGCGCACGGGCAGCCAGCGCGACCCCGACGCCCCGAGCGCCTGGCGCGCGACAGTCCATTCATCCGTGCTCGAACTGCGCTGGTAGGTATAGAGGGGGCTTGCGCGATCGACGATCTGCATGCGCGCCATGCGCACGTTCGGGCGGTGGCGGTTCGAGCGTGCGTCCATGCTGATCGCGTAGCCGCCGCCCGCCGCGCGCTGCCATTCGAAATGCACGCGGTTGAAATTGAGGTTCAGCCCCGAGACCGTCGCGTTATAGCCCGCCTGCACGGCCTGATCCGCGGCGATCTGGGTGACGAAGGGAAGCGCGCCCCCCCAGACAAGGAACCGCCCCGTGACGCGCGCGACCCCGGCGCGG
>SLKB01000288.1 GCA_007134805.1 Paracoccaceae bacterium | reverse complement strand
GTCGTGGATGATGACAGCACCGATTGCACAGCCAGTCTTGTCGGGCAAGCCAGCCAGCGCGACCCACGTATCAGATTGCTGCAGCAAACCGGAAATGGTGGCGCCTATGTCGCCCGAAACGCAGGGCTGGATGCAGCACGCGGCGCGTTCTTCACAGTGCATGATGCAGATGACTGGTCGCATCCGCAAAAGATCGAGGCACAGGCGCGCGCCCTGCTTGACCAGCCCGGCTGCGCGGCAACGGTGTCGCATTGGGTGCGCGCCGATCCGGATCTGCGCATGAGCCGCTGGCGCATGGAAGAGAGCTGGATTTACCGCAATGTTTCGTCATTGATGATCCGGCGCGAGGAAATGTGCGCGGCGCTTGGCTACTGGGATCGCGTCCGGGCAAATGCCGACACAGAATATTACCACCGCATCCGCCGCGCCTTCGGCGATGCCGCCATCACCGAGGTCCATCCCGGCCTGCCACTGAGTTTCGGGCGCACCCACGCCCGCGCGCTGACAATGAGCGCCACATGCCACCTTGCGACCCAGTTCATCGGCCCGCGGCGCAGTTACATGGAGGCCGCCGAAGACTGGCAGCGCCGACAAGTCGCGCACCTGCCCGAAGACGCCCCTCCGGCCCGGAAAGCCGCTGCGCTTTTCCTTGCAGGAACGCCCGCCCCCCGCCCCTTCTTCGCCCCGCCTGAAATCGGCCCGGCTGATCGCAACCCGCAGGCGTGCCGCTACGCGCAAGTCGCTGCCTCGCGCTATGTCGATCCACGCTGGTATCTGCGACGCCATGCCGATGTGCTGGCCACCGATGTCGACCCGGTGGGCCATTACCTGCATCATGGCGCCGGTGAGGATCGCGATCCCGGCCCGCTCTTTCCGACTGCAGCCTGGCGGCGCGCGACCGGGCTTGATGCGCAGGAAAACCCGCTTCTGAGCGTTGCGGCACAGGCAGAGCACCGACCGATGCCGCCCTGCATTCCAGGTGCCCTGGCAGACATGGACGCCCCGGTCGCAATGGTTTTTGCCCATGCGGCAGAACGCCAGATTTTCGGGGCCGAACGCAGCCTGTTGCTGACTCTGGAACGGCTGGCCGCAGGCTTCAACGGGGCGGCCATGGCGCCTGTGGTGGTTTTGCCCTCGGCGGTGAATGAGGCCTATATCGCTGCTGTCAGCGCGCGCGCTGCAGCGGTGGAGATCCTCCCCCAGGTCTGGCGTCACCGCTTCCGGGTGCCGCCTGCCGAGACAGTCGAGGCGATCCGCCACCTGATCCAGAGCTACAGCGCCCACGCCGTGCATATCAACACACTCGTGCTCGATGCTCCGCTGCGCGCGGCCAGGCTGGAAGGCTGCCCCAGTGTCGTGCATGTCCGCGAATTGCCTCCGCAGGATGCTGCATTATGCACATTGCTGGGCGACACCCCGCAAGGGCTGCGGCGCGCGCTGTTGCGCGCGGCCGATCGTTTCACGGCCAATGCGCAGGCCGTGGCCGACTGGCTGGACTGCCCCGAGCGGGTGGCGCTCTGGCCCAACCGTGTGGATCCGGCGCTCTGCGCCTTGCCATTCACACCGCAGGCGCGCTTGCGCATCGGGATGATCAGCAGCAATATCGCCAAGAAAGGGATCGCGGATTTCTGCCGGGTGGCAATCGAGGTCGCGCAACTGGAAGCCGCGGCCGAGATCGCGGAAAACCAGCGCTGTATCTTCAAGCTGATCGGGCCGGAAACGGCCGATCTGGCAGCCCTGATGCCACTGCCGGAGAATGTGACACATGCCGGCTATGCCGACAGCCCTGCCGCAGCCCTGCAGCAATGTGATCTGGTCATGGTGCTGTCGCATTTCGCCGAATCCTTCGGCCGCACCGCGCTCGAGGCCCTGGCCGCTGGCCGGCCCGTGATCTGCTATGATCGCGGGACACCGCCGAGCTTTATCGCGGACATGATCTCGGGTCAGATCGTGCCGCCGGATGATGTGACAGCTGCCGCGCAGGCGGTTTTCCGGCTGGCCTGCGCGCGTGACGCCTTGGCGCAGATGAGCGATCAGGCACGCCTCAGGGCCGGGCAGTTGATGGCTGGCGGTCGTGCAGGATAATCCGCTGTTGGGACGGACGAATCCAATGAAATCAGCTGGAGTCCCACGGGCCTCATGTCCCGCTCACCCCTCGGCGTTTGACGGTACAGGATCAAAGATACGCCCCTCGGACTTGCCATAGAAGATATAATGCCCAAGCGCCGACCATTCTGATGCCGCCACATCGGGGTTGCGCTGGTAATAACCTGTCGTGCTGAATTTCGGGCCGGGATCATTTCCCACCAAGGCCCCTTCACGCAGGTAATGCTCGGCCGCGCGGGCCGGACCGCCGCAATCGGGATACCTGGCAGCATACCACGCACTGTCGAAATACTCGCTCTGCTGCAAGGCAGCCACCTGCTTGCGTAGACTTGGTGTCGCGGACCGTCTCAGCCCGAGGCTGGAGATGAACCGCATCCGCCGCGCCTGGGGTGCCGCTTGCGCCGAGGCTGCAGAAGCGACAGGCGCAGAGGCAGCAGGGCCTGCTGGCCTGGACCTTCCGGCTGGCTCCTCGGTGTCGCGCACCATCGCTTCGGCCCGCGCGGTGAGCGCAGTCAACTCCTTGCGTTGCCGCGCAATCGTGGCCTCAAGCGCCTGACGCTCTTGCTCCGCAGCCTCTGCGGCTTGCCGTGCCACGGCCAGCGCAGCATCACGGGATGCAATCCGGGCGACATGTTCGGCCTCGCGTGTCATACTCTGCTCAAGGGCCGCTTTCAGCGCAGCCTCCTGCTTGCGCGTGTCGGCCAGCGCGCGCGTGTCCAGCTCGGCCGCGGCTTCCAGCGCGGCAACTTTGCGGAGCGCTCCCGCATGTCCATGACGTTCGGCAAGCGCCGCGCCGACCCATCGCATCATGCCCAAGGCCTGATCGCGCGCCGAACGATCCAGGCCCTCGTCGCAGAAAGCCCCAAGCGCCGTCGGCGGTGTCGCGCCGGACAAGAGCACCATGATGCCGCCGCCCTCGCCTATCTCCAGATGCGGAGAGCTCGCACGCAGTGTCGCGAGCTGCCCTGCAATCGCTTCGGTGCTCGGCGTGGCCGTGCGGTGCAGCACGATCGCACTGCAGGCCGACATCAGCGGCATCCATACCGACCCGATCTGCGACAGCAGTTCCGCCGAAAGCTCCAGATCACAAACCAACAGGTCGATATTGCCAATATCAAAATACTCGGCCGCAGCGTCGGGATTGGCGCAGATCAGCCTCGCCACCCCGGCATGATGCCTTTCGGCATGCTCGGCAAGCGGGCCCGGGATCGCAGGCAACCCGGTGCCCCCGCCCGCCAACCATTGGTCAATGCCGTAGATCCGTGCAGCTTGGCCCGCACTCTGCGCAGCTTCGCAGAGTGTGAAATACCCGCTGCCCTCCCCAACGCCCAAGCTGATCGCAAGCTGCGGTCTGATCTGCCGCGTGAGCCAGTACAGCAGCGGCAGGAATCTCGGGTCGGCATCCGAAGCGTAACGCGGCGTCCACTCGAACAACATCGGCAGACTATTGAGCAGATAATCTGCATGTGCCTGAGGTCCGGTCGTCCGCAGCCCGGTCATGTCAGTCATTTCCGTGTTCCCTCGTCTGTCCCCGGCGTCGTGGCAGTGGTAACTGGCCGTTCGCCAGAGGCGCGCAGCAGGGCCTGATACTGAAGTTTCAGCGCCTCATGCGCCTCCCACAGTGCCAGACGCTTTTCCTGGCTTTGCTTCAGCTTGTCCCGAAATTCCAACATCAACTGTTCGCTTGCCGACCTCGCGGATTTTGCATCCGCCTGCGCCTGGGCCCAATCCTTCTCGCGCGCCGCGAGTCTCTCGCTGCGGGCCTTGAGCTGGTCTTCTGCTTGCGCAAGACGCGCAGTCAATGCGGTGATCTCTGCAGTGGCCTCATCGAGCTGCGCGCGGTTTTGCTTGCGCTTGCTCTTCTCTTGATTGAGCGCCCCCTGCAACTCCTTCAACTCGGCGTCGCGTGCATGCAGGGTCTCGCGCAGCGCTTCGAGATCATCATGCGTGGCGCTTCTTGCGCGCGCAGCCTCCAACGCCTGTGTCAGATCAAAGATTTCGGCCTGCAGTTTGCCATTCGCGCTCACCTGCGCGTCCTCGGCATCCTGCGCCGCGGCAACCTGGCTCTGCATCTCCTTGCACTGGCGCTCCAGATCGGAGAACCGGCCCTCCATCTCCTTGAGCGAGGCCTTTGCCTTCTCAAGCGCGAAGGCCTTGCTGCGGGTCTGCTGGCTGTTCTCGATCCCCTG
>SLKB01000161.1 GCA_007134805.1 Paracoccaceae bacterium | reverse complement strand
GTCGCCCTTGCTGTGATAGAAAAATGCCCGGTCGCCCAGTTCCATCTCGCGCATGAAATTGCGCGCCTGGTAATTTCGCACCCCGTCCCATTCCTCGCCCTTGTCCTCCCTTGCGACCAGATCGTCCCAGGAAAACACATCCGGCTCGGATTTCATGAGCCAGTAGCGCATCAGCCGATGACCTTCTTCCATTCCTGCAGCCGAACGCTCTCGAAAAGCCTGGCCTTGGCATAGGGATCGCCCGCGCCCCAGGCTTTCGCGGCTTCCAGATCGGGCAGATCGAGAATGATCAGCGATCCTGCCATCTCGCCTGCGGCATCCAGCACGGGTCCGGCCAGCGTCACGCAGCCTGTTTCGGCGACGTAGGCCAGATGATCGGCGCGATTGGCCTTGCGGATTTCCAGTGCGCCCTGCTTGTCGGTGCACAGCATCATGTATAGTGGCATTTTGCCCTCCCTGCTTTTGTCATTCCTCTGTCAGTGGCCGTGCAAGCAGCGCATCGCGTGCCTCAGTCAGCGTCAGATACCCCTCCACGAGCGCGGCGACCATGCGGGTTATCGGCATGTCAATGCCGCGCTCGCGCGCCAGGCGCGCGACAGCGCGTGCCGTGGCCGCGCCCTCGACCGTAGTGGCGCTGTCAAATCCCTCGCCGCGCCCCAGTGCGAGACCATAGCGGAAATTGCGCGACTTGTCGGACCCGCAGGTCAGGATCAGATCGCCGAGGCCCGAGAGCCCGGCTAGCGTTTCAGGCTGCGCGCCCAGAGCAAGCGCGAGGCGTTGCATCTCGGCATAGCCGCGCGCCATGAGTGCGGCGCGCGCCGATTGGCCAAGCTCTGCGCCGATGGTGATGCCTGCGGCAATCGCGATGACATTCTTGAGCGCACCGCCCAGTTCGGCCCCGATCACATCGGAGTTGCGGTAGAGCCGCAGATTCTGAGTGGACAGTTTTTCCTGCAGGCTGCGCCCGAGCGTTTCATCCGCGCAGGCCAGCGTCAGTGCCGTCGGCAAGCCGCGCGCGATATCGTCGGCAAAGCTGGGGCCGGTAAGCAGCGCCGCGCGCGCCTCGGGCAGCGCCTCGCGGATGACGCCCACGGGGCCGATCAGCAGGTCGAGATCGACCCCTTTCGAACAGGCGACCAGATGTCGATCAGCGAGGAGCGCTGCATTCGCCTCCACGAAACCGCGCGTCTGCTGCATCGGGATCGCAAGGAGCACTGTCTCGGCAGTTATCTCCTGCAGATCGGCCGTCACGCGCACGCCCGCTGGCAGCAGCACTCCCGGTAACCTGGCGCTGTTTTCGCGCGCCGCCTCGATCGCATCTACATGCCCCGGGTCGCGCGCCCAGAGTGTCGCCTCGCCCAGGGCGCAGGCGAGCGCCGTTCCGAATGCACCGGCTCCAAGAATTGCCACACTCATGCCTTGGCTCCCTTGCGCCCTGATCCCAGAAGAGGTGTTGCCCTCGTATCGAGCGGCCAGCGCGGCCGCGCGGACAGGCCCATGTCGTCGCGCGCGCCGAGGCGAAACCGCTCGATCCCGGCCCAGGCAATCATCGCCGCGTTATCGGTACATAGCGCGAGCGGCGGGGCGAGAAAGCGCGCTCCGTGCTGCACTGCCGCCGCCCGCAGGGCCGCCCGCACAGCCTGGTTCGCGGCCACTCCTCCGGCGACCGCGAAGACCGGCGCATCGGGTTCCCTGCGCAGGTAGACCGCCAGCGCCCGCTGCGCCTTCGCGGCTAGAACGGCCGCGACCGCGGCCTGGAAACTCGCGCAGAGATCCGCGCGATCGCGCACCCTGAGCCCGCCATGCTCCGCGACCAATGCGTCCCGCGCGCGCAGCACGGCCGTCTTCAGCCCCGAAAAGGACATGTTGCAATCCTGTCGGTCCAGAAGCGGCAGCGGCAGATCGAAGCGCGCCGGATCGCCGGTAGCCGCTTCGCGCTCGACCGAGGGTCCGCCGGGTTGGGTCAGCCCGAGGATCTTCGCAGTCTTGTCGAACGCCTCGCCCGGCGCATCGTCGATGCTGCCGCCGAGCCGCGAGTACGCGTCCGGCCCCCCGACGATCAGGAACTGACAATGCCCGCCCGAGACCAGCAGCATGAGATAGGGGAAACCCACTGCATCGGTCAGTCGCGGGGTCAGCGCATGGCCTGCCAGATGATTGACCCCGACAAGCGGCAGCCTGGTCGCTGCACAGAGCCCCTTGGCAAGCATCACCCCCGAGAGCACCCCTCCGATCAAACCAGGGCCGGCCGTGACCGCAATCGCGTCCAGCGCCTCCAGCCCGAGCCCGGCCTGCGCAAGTGCGCCCTCGACCGCAAGATCAAGCTTTTCAGCATGGGCGCGCGCCGCGATCTCGGGGACAATGCCGCCGAACTCTGCGTGCAGGGCGCTCTGGCCCCAGACGAGATTCGACAGGATCTCGGGGGCGGCAGGCGGGGCGTGGCGCACCACTGCAGCGGCCGTATCGTCGCAACTGCTCTCTATCCCGAGCACGGTCAGCGGCCGGGTTGCAAGGGGGGGCTGGGTCATGCAGGCTCCGATTGCCAAGATGGCCGACTTCCAGCTAACACTTGATGCACGGGCAAACAATCCCGCCTCACAGGCTAGAAGGACGCTGTCATGCATGCCTGCCTCCTGCTCACACGCCCGCTGGGGCAGAGCCGCTGCTTTGCTGAAAAAATGCGCAAGGCCGGCTGGCGCGGCCCGATGACAATCGCGCCGCTCATGCAGATCGACCTGATTCCGCCAGATCCCGCCGTGCTGGATGAGGCCGATATCCTGATCGTAACGTCTCAACACGGGGTGGCTGCCCTCAACCGGGCCACGACCGCACGGCACTGGCCGATCTGGTGCGTGGGCGCTCGCACTGCAGCGACGGCGCGGGCCGCCGGCTTCCCGCAGGTGTATCAAGCTGGCGGGGATGCGCAGGCGTTGCGCGCGGCCCTGCTCGCGACAGCGCCCGATGGGCGGCTCTTGCACCTGTCCGGGCGCCATGTCGCGATGGATCTGGCGGCGGAGCTGGATAGCGCAGGTGTGAGCGTGACGGCACTGGTCGTTTACGATCAATCGCCCCTACCGCTCTCGGACGCTGCGCACGACCTTCTGGCAGGCGAGGCGCGGGACGTGGTGTTGCCGCTTTTCTCGCCGCGTTCGGCACGGCTGATGAGCGCGGCCCTCGACGGGATCGGTAGGGTGACTGCAAAAGTGCATCTGCTGGCGCTCAGCGATGCGGTCGCAGAGGCATGCCACGGTGTTGGGGCGACCAGCCTGCGCGTCGCCATGCGCCCGGATGCCGAGGCGATGTGCAGCCTGATCATCGAGGCGCAGGCGGAACTTGAGCCTTGCGAGAAGCCGCGATAAGGTGTTGCAAAACCATAACCAGCCGCAACGCGGTATCAGACGGGGATCTTGTTTTGGCGCGTAAGACAACTGGCAAGGGCGGTGGTGACCGCAATGGCAAGACCACTCCGCACAGCCAGGATGACAAGTCGGCACGGCCACCCGAAAGAGATACGCAAGAGCCTGAAAAAGCGTTGAAAAATCAGGAATCCAAGCCTGCCGAAGGCAGCGGCGAGCCGCCCTCGAAACCGGGTGGTGCGAAACCCGCAGGTTCTGGCCCGTCGCCCGATCCGAAGGCGCAGGACGCACAGGTCGCATCGGGCAGCGACACCACGCCCAGCCCGTTCGGCGCGGCAGCAAAACCCCAGACCGACAGCAGCGATTCGGGGCCAGGAACTGCGAAACCCGATAGTCCGGCGGCTGGCAAGGCCAGCACCTCCGACGGCCCGCTGACACTGCCGCAAGGTGCTCTGACTGCGTCGGGAACAAGCGCGGTAGCGGCGGCAACGGATCCGGCGACTCGTGCAAAGACGACCGACAACGAGACGCCGCGCCCCCCCGCCACGGGCGATACGGCGCGCACGGCCGCTTCGGCCACATCTTCCGCTGACAGCTCTGCCAAGACAGCCAGCGACACCCCGCGCGCTGCCGAAAAGAGCTCGCTCCCGCAAGCGACGGCCCCTGCAGATTCGCCCTCGACCCCTAAAGGCGCCGTGGCCCCGACATCGGGGACATCAGGCTCGGGTGGAGGCAGGTCCCCGGCGCCCCCGCCACCGCCACCGCAGAAAAGCCGCGTCTTCCCGCTGATCCTGGGCGGGGTTATTGCAGGCGGGATCGGCTTCGGCGTGCAGTATTACATCACCGAGATGCAGGGGACGGGTGAAGACGAGATCGCCACCTTGCGCGCCGAACTGAACGAACTGCGCGCCGAGCTTGCCGATCTTCCAGAGCCCCCGCCTGCCTTCGACAGTTCCGGCATCGAAACCGAGCTGGCAGCC
>SLKB01000355.1 GCA_007134805.1 Paracoccaceae bacterium | reverse complement strand
GCTTCGGGCACGAGATCCCCCAAGGACTGCAGCAATTCCAGCTCCAACCCCTCGGGCGGGCCATCGGCCTGAAAGCGGGTGCCCTGCGTGAACGACACGCGCTGATTGAACAGCCCGTATTGCAGCGTCTCGTTCGTCCATTCGAAGTTCCACGCCAGCGCGATCGCATCGCGCACCCGCTTGTCCTGCAGGAACTCGCGCTCAAGGTTGAAGACAAAGCCCGTGGGCGTCGGCGCAAAGCCGGTGGGCAGCTCATCGCGCACCACATGGCCGCGATTGATCGCGGGGAAATCATAGCCCGTCGCCCATTGGCGCGAGTTGTTCTCGGCGCGGAACGTGTATTCGGCCGTCTTGAACGCCTCGAACGCGGCCGAGCCATCGGCGAAATACTCGATCCGTATCTCGTCGAAATTGTGCCGGCCGACATTGATCGGCAGGTCTGCGCCCCAGTAATCGGGGTTGCGCCGATAGGTGATGCGGCGGTTGACCTCGAAACTGTCAAGCATGTAGGGCCCCGAGCCGGGCGAGATATTCATCCGCGACTCGTCAAGCCGCGCGCCGGTTTCCTCATACCAGGCCCGCGAGAAGACCGGCGTGCCCCCCACCTGATCGATCAGCGACCGGCGCGAGATCCCGTCGGCGAATTCGAACCGGACCGTGTGATCATCCAGCGCCTCGGCATGGGTCACCCGCGCGCTGACGGCCTGCGCATAAGACGGCAGGCCCTGCTCCAGAAACAGGTTATGCGAAAAGACGACATCATGCGCCGTCACGGGCGTGCCATCGGAAAACCGCGCCTCGGGGCGCATGTGGAAGATCACCCATTCCTTGCTTTCGGGATATTCGACCGTATGCGCAAGCAGCCCGTAGCCTTCGCCGTAAGCATCGGCCGGCACCAGCCCGCCGCCCATCGGCTCGGACATGCCCAGAAGGCTTTCATACATCGAGGATGCGAGGATCCCCGCCCGCCCGCGGCGCGTGAACGGGTTCATCGAATCGAATGTGCCCTGCGCCGAGACCGCGATGAACCCGCCCTTCGGCGCGTCGGGGTTCACATAGCTGAAATGCGTGAAATCCTCGGGGTAGGTCAGGTCGCCATAGAAGGAATACCCATGCGCCCGGATGATGCTCTCATCGCCCACCTCTTCGACAGCAAGCGACGGGACGGCGAGCATCGTGGCCAGCGCCACCCCCGCTCCAAGCCGCGCGAATGGCGATCTGTTGAATGTCATGGGCAGTCCTCCTCATCGCTGGCCAGTCTCGCCCCGGCCCCGAGATTGCGCAAGATCATGTCTTTGTGCGGTGCGCCATGACAGCGTGCAAGCGCTTTGCCACAACCCACAAGGTAATTTGATTACGCCTGAAGAAAAGAAAACAAGCCGCCCGTTTGACAGGCGGCTTGCAAAATTCCCGTGATCAGGCGTGAGCACTCAGCTTTCGCGCTCGATATAGGCGATCAGGTTGGCGCGGTCGGTCACGCTCGACATGCCGCGATAGTTCATCGAAGTGCCGGGTGTCACCCCGCTCGGGTTCTCGATGAAGGCCGACAGCAACTCGGGCGTCCACACATCACCGGCCTGAACCAGCGCGCCCGAATAGTTGAACCCGTCCACCGACGAGATCTCGCGATTGACGACGCCGTGCAGATAGGGGCCGACACCGTTGCGCCCCTCTTCCAGCGCGTGGCAGGCGCGGCATTGCGACCACAGCCGCGACCCGGCATCCGCATCGGCGATCTCGAACGCCTCCTCGAAGGTCAGCTCGACCTCGGGTTCTGCGTCATCGTCATCCTCGCCCGTGTCGATGATGAACGCCTGCGGCGCGTCCGCATTGCGCGCGACATAGATCCCCGAGGCCACCCAGGAGCCCAGCAGGAAAACCAACAACGCCCCGCAGAACGCGGCAACTGTCTTGGTGATGACCATCGTGTCGAACATATCGCAATCCTTAATGCCGGCCTTGTCCTTTCGTTTTATCCGCTTCACCTGAAGGGTTTCAAGCAGTAGTTAGCGCGGCGAAACGCCCGTCGCGGCGAATTTCGGAAATGGGAGCGGAAACATGTCGGGCAAGATCGCATTTCAGGGCGAACCGGGCGCCTATTCGCACGAAGCCTGCCGGCTCAAGCAGCCAGACCTCGAGGCCGTGCCCTGCCGCACTTTCGAGGATGTGATCGACATGGTGCGCGCGGGCGACGCCGATCTCGCCATGCTCCCGGTCGAGAATTCGACCTTCGGGCGCGTGGCCGATATCCACCACCTGATGCCCGACAGCGGGCTGCACATCCTCGACGAGGCCTTCGTGCGCGTCCATATCAACCTGCTCGCACTGCCCGGCACCCCGATCGAGCAGATCACCCATGCCATGAGCCACACGATGCTGCTGGGCCAGTGCCGCGAGTTCCTGCGCAAGCGCGGCATCCACCGCGTCAAGGGCGCCGACACCGCCGGCTCCGCGCGCGAAGTGGCCCAGCGCGGCGAGCCGACCCTCGCCGCGCTTGCCTCCGAGCTTGCCGGCGAGATCTACGGGCTCGACGTGCTCGCCCGCCAGATCGAGGATCAGGGCACCAACACAACGCGCTTCCTCGTCATGGGCCGCGAGGCCGACCACGCGCGGCGCGGCGACCACGGCATGATGACAAGCTTCATCTTCCGGGTGCGCAACATCCCCGCCGCCCTCTACAAGGCGATGGGCGGGTTCGCGACCAACGGGGTGAACATGGTCAAGCTCGAAAGCTACATGGTCGGCGGGTCCTTCACCGCCACTCAGTTCTTCGCCGAGATCGAGGGCCATCCCGACGACCCCAATGTGGCGCTCGCGCTCGAGGAGCTGACCTATTTCAGCTCGATGCTGCGCATCCTGGGCACCTACCCGGCCGACCCCGCGCGCCGCTGACGCCGCTCAGCCCATCATCTTGACGACCTTGCGCAGCGCGGGACGCGCGAACATCCGCTCCAGGTAGGCCGAAAGCCGCGGCTCATGGATGGGGAATTTCGCCACCCGCGCCCATTGCCCGCAATGCGTCAGGATGATGTCGGGCACGGTCATGGTCTTGCCCATCAGGAACGGCCCCTCGCCCATCCGGTGCACCAGCGTCTTCTGGCTGTTGGTAAATTCCCAGATGAGCGAATCCTTGATCGCCGACTGGCGCAATTCCTTGGGCAGCACGAAACTGTGCCGCGCCGCCATCCACAGCGCCGCGTCGAACTCGTCAAGCAGGAATTGCGTGAGACTGTCCTGCCGCGCGCGATCCAGCGTGCCGGCAGGAAAGGTCAGCGCCCCGTGCTTGTCGGCCAGATACTGGATGATCGCCGTCGAATCGGTGATCGGCGTGCCATCCTCGATCAGCACCGGCACCTTGCCGGCAGGGTTGAAGCTCACCACCCCTTCCGAACGCGGCGCGGCCGGGATGTGCTCATACTCCACGCCCAGTTCCTCGAGCATCCACAGCACCCGTGTCGCGCGACTGTTGGCCTTGCCAATGACAGTATACATGGCCCCTCTCGTCCTAGCTGCGCGCGCGCATCGCCAACCGGATCAGCGCGCGCTCCATCACTGCCATGCTGGGCGCGTTCGAGGCCGAGCGCAAGGTCAGATCGGCCTCGACCAGATCGCCCAGCGCACGCTCCAGCCGCGCGCGGCCAAGCTTTTGCGCCTGTCCCTGCAGCCGGTCGCGGCGCGGGCCGAACACCGGCGGGCGCATCTGGCGCAGGCCCGCATCGACCCCGGCGGGGTTGCTTGCGATCATGTGCAGCGTGCGGAAATGGCGCAGCGCCATGATCGCGAGCGTGACAGCCTGCACCCCCTGCGCCTGCAACCGCCGCAAGAGCGGGCCCACCTCCCCGGCCTGCCCCCCGGCCGTCGCATCCAGCAGGTCATCGACCGCCGCTTCAGTGCTGAGCGGCGCGACCGCGCTCAGATCCGCGGCGCTCACCGGGCTTGCATCGCCGAACTTGTAGAGCGCGAGCTTCTCGAGGCATTGCGCGAAATCCCCCGGGTCGAGCGCGCGCGCAAGCGTCTCGAGATCGCGCATCACCTCCCCCTCGGGCGCCGCGAGCCCCGCCTCGCGCAGCGCGCGCGCGATCTCCTCGCGGCCGGGCGGGTCGGCGTAGATGGCCGCGGCACCTGCGTTGCGCGCCCCCTCGATCCCCTTGCGCAGCTTCGAGCTGGGCTTGAGCGCGCCGGCAGTGACCACAAGCTGCGCGTCCCCCGCGCGCCATTCGTCAAATGCAGCCAGGATCGCCCCTGCCACCTGATCGCTCGCATCATCGACGAGCACCACGCGCGGGCCTGGAAAGAAGCCCTGCGCGCGCATCAGATCGCCCAGCCGCGCGCCATCGCGGCGCAACTCATCGCCACCGAGCCGGT
>SLKB01000087.1 GCA_007134805.1 Paracoccaceae bacterium | reverse complement strand
CTGCAGCAGTTCGGCGAATGAGGCGATCTCGGCCCGCTGCATTGCCTTGGGATCGTCGCCGTGTTGCGCCCAGATGTCGATCAGCGCATGGGGGGCGGGGTAGTGGTCCTTCGGCGCCGCTTTCTGAGCCTCGCTGCGCATCCGCGTGGCAGCGAGCGCGCGCGCCGAAGACAGCGCGAAGGCCCGCGCCATCAGGCCGCGGCTGCGTTTTTCGACCTCTCCGCGCAGGACACCGGCGATGGCCGCGCGGACATGGCGTTCCGCGACGACCAGATCGGCGATGCCCAGATTACGCGCCTTGGCGGTGTGCGCGGTGCTGCCGGTGAGCATCATCGCCATCGCCGCGGTGGGCTCGATCAGTCCAGGCAGGCGGACAGTGCCGCCCAGACCCGGATGCAGGCCCAGCCGCACCTCGGGCAGGCCGAACGAGGCGCCGTCGATGGCGATCCGGTAGTCGCAGGCCAGCGCCAGTTCGAACCCCGCGCCGAGGACCGGGCCGTGGACGACGGCGATGGTCGGGCAGGACAGCCCCGCCAGCCGGTCGAGGACGCCATGCGCCTCGGACAGCAGGGTTTCGGCGGCCGCGGCGTCCATGTCGGCCAAGGCATCGATATCGGCACCCATCGCGAAGCCCTGCGCATTGCCCGAGCGGATGACCAGCGCCTGCGGCAGCTCGGATTCCACTGCGTCCAGATGCCCGTCCAACTCGCGCAGCACCGCGTCCGAGATCGTGTTGACGCTGCTGTCCGCGCGGTCGAGGACCAGCCAGCCAACGCCCGCGTCATCCGTGGCATAGCGCCAGCACCCCGCGCCCAAGGCTTCTCTCGCGGCCCCGAGTTCGAGCGTCGAACCGCTCAGGTAGTCCGCCAGTGGTCCGTCCATCAAACCGCCTCCAGAAGCATTGCGCCGCCCTGCCCGCCGCCGATGCATTCGGTCGCCAGACCGCGCTTGCCGCCCGACTTCGCCAACGCTTTGGCCAGATGCAGGACGATCCGGTTACCGCTGGTTCCCACCGGATGGCCAAGCGAGATGGCGCCACCGTGGATGTTGAGCCGGTCGCGCGGGATCGCGCCGAAGGGCGCGTCAAGGCCAAGGAGGCGGGCGCAGAAATCGCCGTCCTGCCAGGCTTTGAGGCAGGCCAGAACCTGCGCGGCGAAGGCCTCGTTGATCTCCCACAGGTCGATATCCGGTGCGCTCAGCTTCTGCCGCTGCAGAAGCGGCGTCGCCGACATCACCGGCCCAAGCCCCATGACCGCGGGATCGAGCGCAGCCCATTCGCTGTCGACGATTCGCGCAATCGGTTTCAGCCCGTGCCGCTCCACCGCCTCGGCCGAGGCGAGGATGCACCACGATGCCCCGTCGGTCACCTGCGAGGCATTGCCGGCGGTCACCTGGCCGAAGGGTTTCTCGAAGACGGGCTTCAGCTTGGCGAGCGATTCCGTCGTGCTGTCGGGGCGCACGCCGTCGTCGTGCCGGTAGACATTGCCCTCGCGGTCGAACGCGGGCATGATCTCATCCTCCAGCGTACCGGCCTTTTGCGCCGCGGCGAGCCGCGTGTGGCTTTCGCGCGCATAGTCATCGGCCATATGCCGGGTGATACCGAAGTGATGGGCGAGAAGCTCGGCGGTCTGGCCCATGCTCAGGTCGGTGATCGGGTCGGTCAGCCCGCGTTCAAGCCCGATCACGGGCTTTAGGTCCCTGGGCCGGATCTGGATGGCGCTTTGTGCGGTCGCCAGCGGCCCGGATGATCGCTGCATCCCCGCCAGCCAGTCCACTGCCGCGTCGCGCAGGATCATCGGCGCATGGCTCAGGGCTTCGGTGCCGCCGGCGAGGATCATGTCGCCCCGGCCCTCGCGGATATAGCGAAAGGCGGTGTCGATCGACTGCATACCCGAGCCGCAGTTGATCTGTACGGTGAACGCGACCATCCCCGCGCCCATGCCCAGCCGCAGGGCGGCGACGCGGGCGGGGTTCATCTCGTCGGCGATGACGTTCACGCAGCCGAGGATGACCATGTCGTAGTCCTCGGGCGCGATGGGCTGGCGCGCCAGCAGCGGGCGGCCGCACTGCACGGCCAGATCGACCGGCGTGAACGACCCGCGACGGCCGCGCACCTTCAGAAACGGTGTGCGCGCGCCATCGACCAGAAAGACCTCGCGTCCACTCATTCTGCAGCGTCCTTCGGCTTCTCGGGGCGCTTGCCATCGGGCGCGCCGGGGAACAGCGTCCTGATATCGTCGAAGGAGAAATCGTCCACAGCGACCACCCGGTGCATTGCCCCCGCCAGATCGTCGAGCTGGGTCTTTTCGTCAGTTGTGATGAGGCCGGCCTCCAGCGCCGCATCAGGTGTCATTTTCAGCGCGCGCAAGCGGTGGCGCAGGGCGTCGGTGGCAACGGTCTTCTCGAACGCCGTGTTCAGTGCCGCGATGCCCGCATGTTGCCCCGGCGCGGTCAGGTCGGTGCCGAGCCGGTCGCGCACTGGCCCCGGCTCACTGATCAGACCGGCACAGCGGGTCGTCAGCGCGTCCGAGGGGCCACGGCCGACCCGGCGCGGCGCGGTCAGCATCCGCAGCAGGACCGCCGCGGGGCGGGAGGGGAAATTCGCCAGCACCTCGTCCAGATGCTGTCCGATCCGGGCGAAGGAGCGCCGCGCGATGTAGTCGACGAGCGCGAACTCCTCCTTCGGCTTGCCTTGGTCGTGCCAGTGCTTGAGGGCAGCCGAGGTAATGTAAAGCTCGCTCAACACATCTGCCATCCGGCCCGAGAGCATCTCCATCCGCTTCAATCCGCCGCCGATGGCCAGAAAGGCGATGTCGGCCGTCAGCGCATAGGCTGCCGACCAGCGCGCAAGCTGGCGGTAGATCGGCCCGGCGCGACCGGCGCGCGGCGGCTCCGGTCCGATCCGGCCGCCGGTGAGCGAACGGCCGAGGCTGCGCCCGGTGGTGCGCAGGGAATGCCCGACATGGCGCCAGAAATGCGTGTCGAAGGCGGCGAGTGCCTCTTCCTCCTGCCCTTCTTCGAGCGCAAGTATTTCGTCCAGCAGATGCGGATGCGCCCGGATCGCGCCCTGGCCGAAGACCATCAGCGAGCGGGTGACGATATTCGCCCCCTCCACCGTGATGCCGATGGGCACCGCGCGATAGAGCGGCGAGAGGTAGTTCATCGGCCCGTCGATCACCGCCTTGCCGGCGTGGATGTCCATCGCGTCGTCGATCGAGGCCCGCATGTATTCGGTCGCGGAATATTTCATCAGGGCAGAGACGACGGCAAGCGCGCGCCCCTCGTCGAGCCCCGCGCAGGTCAGGTGGCGCGCGGCCTCGACGGCATAGGCATTGGCCGCCAGCCGCGCGAGCGGTTCCTGGATGCCCTCGAACTTCGCGATGGGCAGGTTGAACTGTTCGCGGATGCGGGCATAGGCGCCGCTGGAATGCGCGGCCAGCGTGGTGGCGGCGCAGGCGAGCGAGGGCAGAGACACGCCGCGGCCGGCGGCGAGCGCGCTCATCAGCATCATCCAGCCGCGGCCGGCATAGTCCGGCCCGCCGATGATGTTCTCGACCGGGATGAAGACGTCGGTGCCGGTGGTCGGGCCGTTCTGGAACATGGTGCCGGCGGGGATGTGGCGGCGCCCGATCTTGACCCCGGGCAGGTCGGTCGGCACCAGCGCGCAGGTGATCCCGGGTTCGGGGTCGTCGCCCAAGAGGCCCTCGGGATCTTCGAGCTTGAAGGCGAGGCCGAGGATCGTGCAGACAGGCGCCAGCGTGATGTAGCGCTTCGACCAGTTGAGCCGGATGCCGAGCACTTCCTGACCCTGCCAGGCGCCCTTGCAGACCACCCCCCGGTCGACCATCGAAGCCGCATCCGACCCCGCCTCGTGGCTGGTCAGCCCAAAAGCCGGCAGTTCGCGCCCATCGGCAAGGCGCGGCAGCCAGTAGTCCTTCTGCGCTTTCGTGCCGAACATATGCAGCAGTTCACCCGGTCCCAGCGAGTTGGGCACCATGACCGTGACAGCAGCGGGGAGCGAGACCATGGAGAGCCGCCGCACCACCTCAGAATGCGCAAAAGCCGAGAAACCGAGGCCGCCATGTGCCTTCGGAATGATCATCCCGAAGAAGCGGTGCTTGCGCAGAAAATCCCAGACCGCAGGTGGCAGATCGCCTTCCTGCTGGTTGATCGCCCAGTCGTCGAGCATCCCGCAGGCCTCGCGGCAGGGGCCGTCGAGGAAGGCCTGCTCCTCGACGGTCAGTGCCGGAGCGCGCACAGCGAGCAACTTCTTGAAATCGGGATTGCCCGAGAACAGCTCGGCATCCCACCAAACCTCCCCCGCATTCAACGCTTCGCGCTCGGTCTGCGAAAGGCCGGGCATGGCCTTGCGCGCCCAGCGAAAGAT
>SLKB01000154.1 GCA_007134805.1 Paracoccaceae bacterium | reverse complement strand
TGGCTGTTGGCGTAGACACGGATCTTCTCGAAACTGTCGGTTCTGGCGCCCGTGAGCGGGTCGAATTCGGTGATCGTTTCAAGCTCATCCCCGAAAAAGGACAGCTTCCAGGCGCGGTCATCAAGGTGCGCCGGCCAGAGTTCGATCACATCCCCGCGAACGCGAAAGCTGCCGCGCTGGAAGGCCGCGTCATTGCGCCGATACGCCTGCGCCACGAGATCGGCCATGATCTGGCGCGGGTTGTAGCTTTCGCCAACTGTCAGATCCTGGGTCATGGCCGAATAGGTCTCGACCGAGCCGATGCCATAGATGCAGCTGACCGAGGCCACGATGATCACATCGTCGCGTTCCAGAAGCGCGCGCGTTGCCGAGTGGCGCATCCGGTCGATCTGCTCATTGATCTGGGATTCCTTCTCGATAAAGGTATCGGAGCGCGGCACATAGGCTTCGGGCTGGTAGTAGTCGTAATAGCTTACGAAGTATTCCACCGCGTTGTCGGGAAAGAAGCCCTTGAACTCTCCGTAAAGCTGCGCGGCCAGCGTCTTGTTCGGAGCAAGGATGATCGCGGGGCGCTGGGTTTCCTCGATGATCTTGGCCATGGTGTAGGTCTTGCCGGTGCCGGTGGCACCGAGCAGCACCTGATCGCGCTCGAGCGCGATCACGCCGGCGACAAGCTCGGCAATGGCCGTGGGCTGGTCGCCCGCGGGCTGGAAGGGGCTTGCCATGCGAAAGCGCCGACCCCCTTCGAGTTTGGGACGGGTCAGCACTTCTGGGCGGGCGACAGGCTGGTTGAGCGTATTATGCGGCATCTGGACCAACTTCCGGCGGGATGACATAGAGGTGGACCCGATGCCCTGCAGATCAAGGTCGGGTCGCACCGGAGAGAGCATGACACGTTACACGCCGCATCTGCAACTGGGGGTGATCCTGGGGCTCCTCGCGCTGGGCTTCTGGTTCAGTGGCGATTTCCAGCGGATCGCGGCGGGGGTGGCGCTGTTCCTGCTTGGCATGATCATGCTCGAGGACGGGTTTCGCGCCCTCGGTGGGGCCACGCTGGAGCGTCTTCTGGCGCGGGCGACAGGGAGCCTGCCGCGGGCCATGGGTTTCGGGATCGTGGCCACGACGATCACGCAATCCTCGTCGCTGGTCTCGGTCATCTCGATCTCGTTCCTGAGCGCGGGGTTGATCTCGCTTCCGGCGGGGATCGGGATCATCTTCGGGGCGAATCTGGGAACGACGACCGGGGCGTGGCTGATGGCAGGGCCGGGGGTGCGGGTCGATATCGCCGGCTACGCCCTGCCGATGCTGGTCTTCGGCACAGTGCTGGTCTTCCAGTCAGGCCCGGCGCTGAAAGGTGCGGGGCGCGCGCTGCTGGGCGTCGGGCTGATCTTTCTGGGCATTGCCTTCATCAAGGAGGGGTTTGACGCCGCAAGCGCGCGGTTCGATCTCACGCAGCTTGCCCTGACTGGCCTCGTTGGCCTTGGCGTCTACACGCTGATCGGCGCGGTGGCGACGGTGGTCATGCAATCAAGCCATGCGTCGATGCTTCTGGTGATCACGGCGCTCGCCAGTGGTCAGATCACCTACGAGAATGCGCTGGCAGTGGCGATCGGGGCCAATATCGGCACGACCGTGACCGCCATGATCGGGGCGGCGAGCGCGAATTACCAGGGCCGCCGGCTGGCGCTCGCGCATCTGGTTTTCAACATTGTCACGGCGGGCGCGGCGCTGGCGCTGATCGTGCCGCTGCGGATCTCGGTGGACTGGATCGGTGATCTGATGGGGATCGGTGCGCAGGATTTCGCGCTGCGGCTCGCGCTCTTTCACACGATATTCAACCTCCTGGGTATTGCGCTGATGGTGCCGCTGATCCCGCGGCTTGTGGCCTGGCTAGAGGCGCGGATCGCCCGTCCGGCCGAGACAGTCAGCCGGCCGCGCTACATCACGGCCGAACTGGGCGATTTTCCCGCACCCGTGCTGTCGGCATTGCGCAAGGAATTGCGCCATCTTCAGCAGAATGCCACCGCGCTCATCTGTGCCGGGCTCAACCTTCGGCTGGAGGATCTCCGCGCATCGCGCGACCTGCGCACGACTGTCGCGCGGGCGCGCGAACCGATCGCGATCGATTTCGAGGCGCGCTATACGGACAAGGTCAAGACGCTGCATGCGGCGATTCTCGACTTTGCGGCCCGAAAGACGACCGCTCTGCCACCTGGGGCCGCCCGGCAGGTCCAGGAGCTGCGCGATGCCGCCAACGCCCTGGTGCGCGCGGTGAAAGCTGCAAAACACATGCGCGAGAACACGGATGCCTTCACCACGTCGGATCAAGGCGTGATCACGGCGCTCTACGATGATCTGCGGCTGGCGCTCGCGCGTATCCTCGTCGATATCGAGTCGCTGGCCGACACCCCGGCAGAGACCGGCTCGGTCTTGTGGCTGCAGGAGGCGCGCCGCGGGCTCGATGCCGACCTGCGCGGGGTCACGGCGCGGATCGAGCAGCTTTTGCAGCAGCGCACGCTCTCGGCGGGGCAGGCGACATCCTTCCTCAACGATTCCGGCTATGCGGTCGAGGCGATGCGCGCGCTACTCGATGCGGCCGAGCGGATCTATCCGCCGGATAATCCTGCGATGGCGGAGCTGGAAAAGCTTCTTGCGCTCGATGACGATGACGACGAGCCTGCGATGGCAGCCCAAGGGGGCGACGCGTCCGGGCTTGAGCCGACTGGTGGGCCGCGCGTGTCATAAGAATGTCACGCAATCTTGTCACGCTTCCGCGCAAAGGGGGGTCGAGCGATGGGAAATAAGAAGATCGCCGAGAAGTTGGGGGATTATTTCGCGCGGCTCGACGAAGGCAAGGCGCAGAAGATCAAGCCGCGCGATGTCGATAAGATCATCGAAAAGCTGCAGGCCCGCCGCGTCGAGCTTGACGAGGCGCGCGCAAGCGCTCCGGGTCGCAACCGGGAAGCGCGGCTGACGCAGAAGATCGAGACCGTCGATATCCTGCTTGAGCGTGCGACCTG
Organism: Paracoccaceae bacterium; assembly: GCA_007134805.1. GTDB lineage: Bacteria > Pseudomonadota > Alphaproteobacteria > Rhodobacterales > Rhodobacteraceae > Roseinatronobacter. Next base: position 1,374 of record SLKB01000154.1, on the reverse strand, counting down.
GCTGCGCAGCGCGCTGGCTGCCACGACAGGGCCAGAGGCGCAGGCCCGCCCCGACGTCAGTGTTCCCCCCGAGGATTGACCCGCCGCGCTGGTCCCGCTAGCCAAGGAGCTTCAGGCAGGGGAGTGGCATGCCGGCCGCATTGCAGACCAACAAAAGACTGGAGCACTGCATTGAGGTGCTCGCCGATCTTGTGGCCTACAGGTCTGTGTCGGCCGATGGCAATCGCGCGATTACCGAGGACATCGCGCACAGGCTCGGCGCGGCCGGCGCGCGGGTCTGGACCGAACCGGATGCGACAGGGGCCAAGCTGAACCTCTTCGCAACCATCGGGCCAGAGCGTTCGGGCGGTGTGATCCTGTCGGGCCATACGGATGTGGTGCCGGTGGCCGATCAGGTCTGGTCGAGCGATCCTTTCAGCTTGCGCGAGGCGGACGGGCGGCTTTACGGGCGCGGCACATGCGACATGAAAGGCTTCATTGCGGCCTGCCTCACCATGGCCCCGCATTTTGCCGCGCTGCCGCTGAAAGTGCCGGTTCACCTGGCGTTCACCTATGACGAAGAGATCGGCTGTTTCGGCGCGCAGGCGCTGACCGCCTCGCTCGTCGCGCGCGGCATCCGCCCCGCTGCGGCGATCATCGGCGAGCCGAGCATGATGCAGCCCATCGACGGGCACAAGGGCTGCAATGAATACACGACCTGGATCACAGGGCGCGAAGGCCATGGCTCAGCCCCGGATCTGGGCGTGAATGCGGTCCATTATGCTGCAGCGATCGTGATGGAGCTTGGGCGATTGCGCAGCGCGCTGAAGGCGCGCGCCCCCCGGGATTGCCCGTTCGATCCGCCGCACAGCACAATCAACCCCGGCATGCTCGCGGGCGGCACTGTCCATAACGTGATCCCCGGCAAGGCGCGCCTCGATTGGGAGATGCGACCGGTCCAGCCGTCGGATGTGGATTTCGTCAAGGAGGCGCTCGACAGCTTCGTGCAGGCCGAGTTGCTGCCCGAAATGCGCGCGGTCCACGCGGACGCCGAGATCCGCACCGAGGTTGTGGCCGAGGTTGCAGGCCTCATCCCGACGCGCGAGAATGCAGCGCGCGATCTGGTCATGGCGCTGACCGGCGCGAATTCGGCCGGGCTTGTGCCCTTCGGTACCGAGGCTGGGCTGTTCCAGTCGATCGGCATCCCGTCGGTCATCTGCGGGCCAGGCGCGATCGCGCAGGCGCACAGGGCCGATGAATTCCTGGCCCGCGACCAGCTGGCAGAGTGCCTCGCGATGCTCGAGGGGTTGGGCGCGCGTCTCGCGGCCTCAAAGGTGACGAGCTGATCCCGCGTGGCTGCAGTCATGCAGCCCGGTGCCGTCAAGCCGTCATGCG
>SLKB01000118.1 GCA_007134805.1 Paracoccaceae bacterium | reverse complement strand
GGCCGGCGGCGGCGAGGCGGCAAGCGCCTGCACCAGTGCCTGTTTTTTGTCCGCAGTCGATTCGAGCCCCTCGAGACGCCCGTTGATCAGGTCCGCGCGTTCCTGCAACAAGAGCGTGCGCAGCTGGGCTGCATTGCCTGATTGTGTCATGCTGCACCCTCGCCCTGATCCGAGCGGGCCGAAAGGGACCGCACGATCATCTCGGCAAGCCCGATCCCACCGCGTGCGGCGATGGCCCGCGCATGCTGTTCCACCAGAAAGGATGCGAACTGATCCTCGCCGATCCCGCCTCCGAAATCGCCCGCAGGCGCACCGGCGCCTGCGGCCTGCAGCATTTCCGCAAGAAAGACGGCCTCGAATTCTGTCGCAACCTGGTGAATGTGCCTGGGTGTGTCGGTTTGAAATTGCGCAGGCGTGGAAACACCTGGCTGAGACAAGGCGGGTAGCATGGCGCACTCCTTTACATCAGATCCTGTCAACGAGAATGCCCGGTTGCAGTAAAGAATCGGTAAGCATTTCATGCAAAACATGAGCCTCGAATTTCGCTTCCGCAGGACGGATCATGTTTCAGTTTCTTCTGACGAGAATTGATTTCGGTGCCTCAGGGGCCGCGATTGAAGGCGTCGCGCCGCCGCCGAAAGGGGCCGCAGCGATGGGCTTTCACGAGGTGATGGAAGCTGCGGCGAAAGCGCTCAGTCACGCAGGCCGACAGGGCCACGAGATGCTGGACACAAGGCCTGCGAACACGGCAAATGCCGCAGAGCCCGAGCCGGAAAGCCTCGACCCCGATACTGACGCAGATCTGCTGTCCCTGACGGATGACACCAGATCGTATGAGTCCCTGTTTGAAGAGGAGGCACCTGACGTCGCGGTGTCCAGAAGCTCGGAGGACGATCCTGATCGCGACGCGTCCGAAGCCGCGCAACCCGATGCAGTGATCACTGCGAAAGACCAGTCCCCGCCTGAGCCCGCGCCGGCCCCGCCGCTCGGCCCGCTGACCGAGACTGCGGCCCGCACTGCTCCGGTTGCGCGGGACGAAAGCAAAGCGCAAGACCAGTCCCCGCGTGGGCCCGCGCCGGCCTCGCCGCTCGGCCCGCTGACCGAGAGTGCGGTTCGCACTGCTCCGGTCGCGCGGGACGAAAGCAAAGCGAAAGACCAGTCCCCGCCTGAGCCCGCGCCGGCCCCGCCGCTCGCATCGCCCACCGAGACTGCGGCCCGCACTGCCCCGATCTCGCCGGACGAAAACAAACCCCTAGAGGCGTCTGGTCTCGTTCCGATTGCGGCTGCGCTCCGCTCCTCGGCGGGCCCTGCTGAAGCTTCGGTCACGGACCGACGCCGCGCTGGTCCCGCGCGGACGCATGCGCAAGATCCGGACGCGGGCTTGCGGCTGCGCTCCCTTCCTGGCAGCGTGCCCCGACCCGAAATGCAGATGGTGGCAACGAGCGCCGTGCGCCTCTTTCTGGAGACGCGCGCCACCGCAGAGCCGCAGATCGACGCAGAACTCCCTCCTGGCGCTGCAGCGATATCACAAGCCAATGTGCCGGCGCCGACCGACATCCAGCGCCTCCTGTCGGTCGACTCGCCGCAAGCCCCGAGGCTGGGCGCTGCCGTGCAGGCCCAGATCACTGCTGCGCTGACCAACACAGCGTCAACAAATTTCGAGATCCGCCTCGCACCAGAAGAATTGGGGAAAGTCAGAATCATCTTGCAGCCGTCCGACGCTGGCCTGCAGGTCTCGATCCTCGCCGAGCGCCCCGAAACGCTGGAACTCTTGCGCCGCTTTTCCGCTGATCTGCTGCAGGAACTCTCGGAGCTTGGCTATTCCGAGCTCAACCTGCAATTCAACGGTCAGGATGAGCGACAGCAGGCCGCAACAGGCAGCGGTGGTCTGCACACAACTGCCACCGGGCAAGATGACGACGCTGCGCCCGCGCTCCGACCGACGATCGCGATGCAGGGCGACGGAATGGACATTCGCCTGTAATCATGTCGCCCGCCGCACCCCGTGTGGCGCGCGCTGGCGCCAGCCACGCGCCGCAAGCCGCTCAGGGGCCGCACCACGCTAACTCGGAAGGAAACTCAGGATGTTGACTGGTATTGAAAACGCGCCCCTCGCGCAGAACGCGGTCAAGAAGGCAGGCGTGACGGAAGGCACTGCGATCACTTCGGATTTCGAGACCTTCCTGCGGATGCTCACGACACAGATGCAGAACCAGAACCCGCTGGAGCCGATAGAGGCGTCCGATTTCGCCGTGCAACTCGCGACCTTCTCGGGCGTAGAGCAGCAGGTGCGCACGAATGAATTGCTCATGCAGCTGACCACGCGGCTGGGTCTTTCCGAACTCGCCTCATGGGTCGGCAAGAGCGCCTTGAGCGATGCGCCCGTCTACCTTTCCGACACCCCGCGCAAGCTTGTTCCCCCGGAGGTCACTGGCGTCGACCGGGCCGAACTGATCCTGCAAGACAGCGCCGGGGTCGAGGTCGGGCGATATCGTGTCGACCCCATGGCGAGCGAGCTGGAATTCGATCCGCTGACCATGGCCGGGCCCGATTTCAGGCCGGGCAATTATACCCTCAAGATCGAGAGCTTTCAGGGCCCCCGGTCGCTGGGCACGAATCCGGTGCTGAGTTACGCGCGGATCGAGGAGGCGCGCAGCGATGCCGGCCATGTCCTGCTGATGCTCGAAGGCGGGCACATGATCGAAAGCAGCGCTGTCGTCGGCTTGCGCGAATAAGCCCAGCGCCCGACCAAACCCTGTCGATCTCATCACGGGCATGCCGGCACCCCGGCGGCGCGCCGCCTCTCTTTCTCCAGTTCCCCCGCATCCAGGGGGCATTTCCGTTACAAGGGCGCAATTGAATTGGGCGGCGCGTGGAAAAAGCGCCGCGCAATTCATCATATGCGCAGATTGCGCAGGGGTCACCACATCTGCATCGTGATGTTTTTTGCATGGCCTCGTGGCTGCTGCAAAAAAACAGTGCTGACTTCTCGCAACCCAGCCCGACGGTCGGAAGGCCAAGAGCAAACCCCGCCGGGCGTAACCAAAAACGATGTGGCTTATTGAAGAATTGGGCCCTCCTTGGCGACGACAAGGGGCATGGGAACCCGGCGCCACATCGCGACAGGAGCCTTTTGATGACCCACAAACCACTTCTTGCCACGATTACGGCGACAGCGCTGATCGGGGCCGGCCCCGCAATGGCTGCGGATTGCCCCATTCAGGTTGGTGTCCTGCATTCCCTTTCGGGAAGCATGGCTATTTCCGAGACGACCCTGCGCGATGTCGTGCTGATGCTGGTAGAACAGCAGAATGAAAAGGGCGGTCTTCTTGGCTGCGAGCTGGAAGCCGTTGTCGTCGACCCGGCCTCGGACTGGCCGCTTTTCGCGGAACTGACCCGCCAGTTGCTGACCGTCAACGAGGTCGATGTGATCTTCGGCGCCTGGACTTCGGTGAGCCGCAAGGCGCTGCTACCGGTTCTGGAAGAGCTCAACGGGCTGATGTTCTATCCTGTCCAGTATGAGGGTCAGGAAAGCTCGCGCAACGTCTTCTACACTGGCGCTGCACCCAACCAACAGGCGATCCCGGCCCTGGATTACTTCCTCGAAGAGCTGGGCGTGGAGAGCTTCGCGCTTCTCGGCACTGACTATGTCTATCCGCGCACCACGAACGCGATCCTGGAAGCCTATCTGCTCGAACAGGGCATCGCCCCTGAGGATATCTTCGTCAACTACACCCCCTTCGGCCATTCGGACTGGTCTACAATCGTCTCGGACGTCGTGGCGCTGGGCGCGGGCGGCAAGCAGGTGGGCGTGATCTCGACCATCAATGGCGACGCCAATATCGGCTTCTACACCGAACTCGCCGCGCAGGGGGTTAGTGCCGATGACATTCCGGTGGTCGCCTTCTCGGTGGGTGAGGAAGAGCTCTCGGGCCTCGATACCTCGCGCCTCGTGGGTCACCTGGCCGCCTGGAACTATTTCATGTCCGCCGACACGCCCGGGAACGAGGAATTCATCGCCGCCTGGCACGAGTTCATTGGCGAGACGAACCGTGTGACCAATGACCCGATGGAGGCGCATTACATCGGGTTCAACATGTGGGTGAACGCGGTCGAGCAGGCGGGCACCACTGATGTCGATGCAGTGCGCGAGGCGATGTGGGGTCAGGAATTCCCCAACCTGACCGGTGGCATGGCCGTGATGAACGCCAATCACCACCTCTCGAAGCCTGTGCTGATCGGTGAAATCCGGGCAGATGGTCAATTCGACATCATCAGCCAGACCGAAGAGGTTCCGGGAGAGGCCTGGTCGCCCTTCCTGTCCGACAGCGCCACGCTCACCAGCGACTGGCAACAGCTGGAATGCGGCATGTTCGACACAGCGACCGAGACCTGTGTCCAGCTGACCTCGAACTACTGATCCGGGCAGGGCGCCCGCCCCGGATCGGGGCGGGCGCATCTGTGCCGTCGCCAGACCTCATCGAAAGCCAAGAGCCCATGCTGCCTGCTCCAAGACGACGTGCCCGCCCGGTTCAGGGAGCACTCGGTGCCATCGTTGCGCTTTTCCTGCTGATGGCACCAGTGGCCGATGCGCAGACCGAGGCAGCCACGCTCCAAGATGTGCTTCAGGAGGTTTCGGAGATTGTCGCGAACCCCTCGCGCGCTCAGGTGCCGCGGCTGCTTGAGCGCCTGTCCGCGGCAGAACTTCCCGGCACCGCCGAGTTCCTCCGCGCATTCTCGGAACGCGAGGTGGTGCAGGCAGCGGATGGGCGCTTTTTTCTCTCTCGCGAGAATGCTGACCAGACCCTCACCCTGATCGACCCCGACAGCGGGGAAGAGCACGGCACGGTCGGCACGCGAGAGGTCAGCCAGATTCGTCCCAATGCCGGGGTGCGGCGCGAAATCAACGCGTCACTCGTTCAGTTCGAACTCATGGACCCCGACCCTGCGCGCCGCCGCGCAGCCCTTGCCTCGGCCGCGCGGAGCCCGGATGCCGACCAGATCCCTGCGATCGCAGCTGCGCTGAAGGCCGAAGACAACGCAGATATCCGCGCCCGGATGGAGCGGCTGCTGGACCTGCTGAACGCCCGCTTTGCGACCGACACGGCCATACGCGTCGATGCCATTGAGGGGCTGCGCGGCGATATCAGCACCGAGGCGCGCCGCGTCCTCAACCAGCTCCTGCAAACGCGCGCTGACTTCGCCCAAACCCTGCCGGAAGACGCCAATATCGCGCTTATCCGACAGCCGGGCGAGGATATCTCGCTGATCGCGGCCTATGCGGTGCTTGCGGATGCGGATCTCGTCCCGCCGCGCCCGGGCCGCAATGCGATCCGGGATGCGCTGCGCGCCAATGTGGTCGACGGTATGGTGGGGGGCATCCCGGTCCATCAACTCGACACCGACGAGAGGCGCCTCGCGGCCTATCGTGCGCTCGAGGACAACGGGACGCTCGCACCGCTTGTCACCGAGGCCGACATGCAGGCGGCGGTCGATCAATACGTGTTCTTCGATGCCTATCTCGAGCCCGACCAGGGCGTGACCGATGCCGCGCGCGAGGCGCTTGACAGCACACGCACGCTCATTGGCCTGTTCCAATTCGCAAGCCTCACGCTCGACGCGCTCTCGCTCGCCTCGATCTTTTTCCTGGCCGCGATCGGGCTGGCCATCACCTTCGGCGTGATGCGCGTTATCAACATGGCGCATGGCGAGTTCATCATGATGGGCGCCTACACGGGCTATGTCATCCAAACGCTGATCCCGGATTACACCTTGAGCCTCGTGGTCGCGCTGCCGACGGCCTTTGTCGTCACCTTCGCCGCCGGGGTGATGATGGAGCGGCTGGTGATCCGCCATCTCTATACCCGCCCGCTGGAGACGCTGCTTGCGACCTTCGGGATCTCGATCGCGCTGCAGCAGCTTGCCAAGAACATCTTCGGCACACAGGCCCGCCCGCTCACGGCACCCGACTGGCTGGCAGGCTCGGTCGCGTTCAACGACCTCGTCAGCATCAGCACGCTGCGCGTGGGCATCTTCTTCATGGCGCTGGCCTTCCTGCTGATGCTTCTGTTCATCCTCAACCGCACGCGGCTGGGCCTTGAGGTGCGTGCGGTCACCCAGAACCCCGGGATGGCGGCCAGCATGGGCATCAACCCCGGCCGGATCAATATGCTGACCTTCGGTCTCGGGTCCGGCATCGCGGGGGTCGCGGGGGTGGCGATCGGAATGTATGCGCAGGTCACGTCCGAGATGGGAGCGAATTACATCGTGCAAAGTTTCATGACCGTGGTCGTGGGGGGCGTCGGCTCGGTCTTCGGGACGCTGGCGGGCGCGGGGCTGATCGGCTCGCTGCAAAAGGGCATCGAATGGTTTAACCCCACCAACACGCTCGCCGCGCAGACCTACATGGTGCTGTTCATCATTCTGTTCATTCAATTCCGTCCCAAGGGCATCATCGCGCTCAAGGGCCGGGCAGCGGGGGATTGAGGCCATGGTGCTTACCACGACCGACACGACGGCCCGCCCCCCGCGCAAGAGCCTGCTGCGGGAAAACCCGTCGGTGCTGTGGTTCATGGGGCTTCTCGGGCTCTTCACGCTGATCGTTTCGCTGCTCTCCGAGGCGACAGGGATCGGTGTGATCTCGACTTCCCTGGTGAAGATCCTCGGCATGACGCTGTGCCTGTGCCTCGTGGCGCTGGCAATGGATGTAGTCTGGGGCTATTGCGGGATCCTCAGCCTTGGGCATTTCGCCTTCTTCGGCCTTGGCGGCTACGCGATCGGTATGTCGCTGATGTATGCGCGCACCGAAATCGTGGTCCGCGACAATCTTGCGCGCGGCACCATCCCGCCCACGGAAACCGAGGTCCTGGACGCTGTGGCCGCGCAGATCTTCGGGGTTGTCGGCAGTTCCGAACTGCCCCTGATCTGGAGTTTCGCGAACTCACTTCCGCTTCAGCTTGCCATGGTCGTGCTGGTGCCGGGGCTTCTGGCACTGGTCTTCGGCTGGCTTGCCTTCCGCAGCCGGGTTACGGGGGTCTATCTCTCTATCCTCACGCAAGCGATGACGCTCGCCCTGTCGCTCTATCTGTTCCAGAACGACACGGGGCTGCGCGGCAATAACGGGCTTTCGGGGCTGCAGAATATCCCAGGCTTCCTCGATGTTCCGCAATCAGTCATCTCGATGTGGTTCTTCTGGGCCTCGGCGCTGGCGCTGGGCCTGGGCTATTTGGCCTGTGCCTGGGTCGTGTCGGGAAAGTTCGGCGCCGTCATCCAGGCGATCCGCGACAATGAGGCCCGCGTGCGGTTTCTTGGCTACAATGTCGAGGGCTATAAGCTCTTCGTGTTTACACTGACCGCTGTCATCTCGGGCATCGCGGGCGCGCTCTACTACCCGCAGGCGGGTATCATCAACCCCGCCGAGGTCGCGCCGATTGCGTCCATTTACCTTGCAGTCTGGGTGGCGATCGGCGGGCGCGGGCGGCTTTACGGTGCCGTCATCGGGGCGGCGGCGGTGTCGCTCCTGTCAAGCTGGCTCACAGGCGGGGGTGCGCCCAATATCGATCTAGGCTTCTACCGCATCGTCTGGACGGATTGGTGGCTGGTCCTGCTGGGCCTCGGCTTTGTTGCAGTGACGCTGTTCTTTCCCAAGGGGATCGGAGGGCTCTTCGATTATCTGGTCCGGAAACAGTCATGAGCACGCTTCTTGAAGTGGACGGGATCTCGGTCACCTTCGACGGGTTCCGCGCGATCAACAATCTCTCGCTCTCGATCGGCGAGCCAGAACTGCGCGCCGTGATCGGCCCTAACGGTGCGGGCAAGACGACCTTCATGGATATCGTGACCGGCAAGACCCGGCCCGATTCGGGCCGTGTGCTCTGGGGTGAGCGGTCGGTCGATCTGGTCAGGATGTCCGAAAGCCAGATCGCCAATGCCGGGGTCGGACGCAAGTTCCAGAAACCGACCGTGTTTGAAGCGCAGAGCGTGCGTTCGAACCTCTCGATGGCACTCAAGAACAAGCGCGGGCCGCTGTCGGTGCTGCGCTGGTCGCCGACCCCGGATGACGAGGGGCGCATTCAGGCCCTTGCCGAGGAGATCGGCTTGTCGGCGCGACTGGGCCACCGCGCAGGTGATCTGAGCCACGGGCAGAAGCAATGGCTGGAGATCGGCATGCTGCTGGCACAGGATCCGCGGCTTCTTCTGGTCGATGAGCCCGCCGCCGGCATGACCCCGGCTGAGCGCGAGCATACGACCGATCTGCTCAAGCGCGCGGCGCGCACGCGCGCGGTCATGGTGATCGAGCATGACATGGAGTTTATCCGCCGGCTCGACTGTCGGGTGACAGTGCTGCATGAAGGCACGGTGCTTGCCGAGGGCTCGCTCGATCATGTGACCAAGAACCAGCAGGTAATCGATGTCTATCTGGGCCGCTGACAGGCGCGCCGGCGAAGGAGGCTCCCATGCTGCAGGTTGACAAGCTGACGCTGCATTACGCGGCCTCGCAGATCCTCTGGGGGGTCTCTCTCGAGGCGCGCGCGGGTGCGGTCACTGCCGTGATGGGCACGAACGGGGTCGGCAAGACCTCGCTTTTACGCGCGATCGCCGGGCGCCATCCCTATTCGGGCGGCACGATTCGACTTGATGGGCGCGTGCTCGACCATCCCAGCGCCGCACAGGCCGCGCAGACCGGCATCGCCTATGTGCCGCAGGGGCGTGAGATCTTTCCCTTGCTGACTGTGACCGAAAACCTGCAGACCGGCTTTGCCTGTCTGCCCCGGTCTGAGCATCGCATCCCCGACCGTATCTATGATCTGTTTCCCGTGCTGCAGCAGATGAAGGACCGGCGCGGCGGAGATCTCTCGGGCGGGCAGCAACAACAGCTTGCCATCGCGCGCGCGCTCATTGCCCGGCCCAAGGTGCTGTTGCTTGATGAGCCGACCGAAGGCATCCAGCCCAATATCATCAAGCAGATCGGCAAGGTGATCGGGCTTTTGCGCGAAGAGGGGCAGATCGCGATCGTGCTGGTCGAGCAGTATTTCGACTTCGCCTATGAGCTGGCCGACCATTTCTGCGTGCTCAACCGCGGCGAGGTGGTCCTCTCGCAACCCGCCGCTGCCGTCAGCAAGCAGGCAATCCTCGAGCGCGTCTCGATCTGAGCGCCGCCACGCATCAGAGCCGGGCCGCAAGCCGCGCGGCCTGGTCGATGGCACGCTTGGCGTCAAGCTCGGTCGCAACATCCGCCCCGCCGATCACATGCGCGCTTTGCCCAGCATCGCGCAGCGACTCGGCCAGATCACGCAAGGGCTCCTGCCCAGTGCACAGCACGATGGTGTCCGCGGGCAGCACTTCCTCAGGTCCCTCGCCCCTGCGCACGACGAGGCCCTCCTCGGTGATCCGCTGATAGGAGAGCCCCCCGATCATCGTCACGCCCTTGCCCGACAGGCTCGCGCGGTGGATCCAGCCCGTGGTCTTGCCCAGAGTCTTGCCGGGCTTGCCGGGCTTGCGCTGCACCAGGGTGATCTGGCGCGCGGGCGGGGCAGGGCGCGGGCCTTCGGGCGCAAGGCCACCGGGATGTGCTGCGGGGTCCGCAACTCCCCATTCGCGCTGCCAGAGCGCAAGATCCTCGGTTGCGCTCGGGCCGGCATGGGCGAGATACTCGGCCACGTCGAACCCGATCCCGCCCGCGCCCACGATCACCACGCGCGCGCCGACCTCTGCCCCGCCGCGCAGCACATCCGTGTAGCGCAGCACATGCGGCGCCGGACTGCCCGGGATCGCCGGATCTCGCGGGGTCACGCCGGTCGCGATGATCACCTCGTCAAAGCCCAACAGATCCTCAAGCCGCGCGCGATGGCCCAGCCGCTGCGTGATGCGCGCGCTCTGGACCAGCCGCGCGAACCACTCGACCAGCCCGTGAAACTCTTCCTTTCCGGGGATCTTGCGCGCCATGTTGAGCTGCCCGCCGAGTTCTGCCTCGGCCTCGAACAGCGTCACCGCATGGCCGCGCGTGTCTGCGACAAGCGCCGCCATCAGCCCTGCCGGCCCGGCGCCCACGACCGCGACCGTCTTTGCCTGCGCCGCCGGGGTGTAGCGCAACTCCAACTCATGGCAGGCGCGCGGGTTGACGAGGCAGGACGACACCCTGCCCTCGAACGTATGGTCGAGGCAGGCCTGGTTGCAGGCGATGCAGGGCGCGATCTCGGCCGCGCGCCCCGAGGCCGCCTTGGCCACGAAGTCAGGGTCGGCCAGAAAGGGCCGCGCCATCGAGACCATGTCGGCCGCGCCCCCGGCGAGCAGGTCTTCGGCGACCTCGGGCGTGTTGATCCGGTTCGACGTCACCAGCGGCAGCCCGATGCGCCCCATCAGCTTGCGCGTGACCCATGCCCAGCCCGCGCGCGGCACGGATGTGGCGATCGTGGGCACGCGCGCCTCGTGCCAGCCGATGCCAGTGTTGAGGATCGTGGCGCCCGCGTCTTCCATCGCGTGGGCAAGGCGCAGCACCTCGTCGAAGCTTTGTCCGCCCGGCACCAGATCAATAAGCGAAATACGATAGATCACGATGAAATCCCGCCCCACGGCCGCGCGCACTCGCCGCATCACCTCGACAGCGAGCCGCATGCGGTTTTCATAATCACCGCCCCAGCGATCCGCCCGCTGGTTGGTGGCCGCGCAGAGGAACTGGTTGATGAAATACCCCTCCGAGCCCATGACTTCGACCCCGTCATAGCCTGCCGCGCGCGCGCGCTCGGCCGCCATCGCCATGTCCGCGATCTGTTTCTCGATCCCCTCCTCGTCGAGCGCGCGGGGCTTGAACGGGCTGATCGGCGACTTGATCGCCGAAGGGGCGACGCAATCGGGCCCGTAGGCGTAGCGCCCGGCATGCAGGATCTGCATCGCGATCTTGCCGCCCTCAGCATGAACACGCTCGGTGACAAGGCGGTGATTGGCCAGATCCTCATCCGTGTAAAGCCCCGCAGCCCCCGGGAAGACGCCGCCCTCGGGGTTGGGGGCCATGCCGCCCGTCACCATCAGGCCGACACCGCCGCGCGCGCGCTCGGCAAAGTATTCGGCGACGCGTGGCCAGTCGCCGCGCTCTTCGAGCCCAGTATGCATCGAGCCCATCATCACTCGGTTCCCGAGCGTCGTGAAGCCCAGATCGAGCGGTGCGAGAAGATGCGGATAGAGCGACATGGCAGACCCTTTTCAACACGCGGCACGGCCATGGGATACAGGCGCATGCGCTGGCCTGTCACGCGCAACGCCGCGTCAATATCCCGTCATCTCCAGATAGCCGCGCCCCGAATGGCTGCCCGAAAAGCGCAAGGGCCCCTCCCAGTAGCTTACTGACAGATCCATCCAGGCCTGCGGGTTGAGAGGTTCGGTGGTGATCGATACGTTCCCCTCGGGCCACTCTATCTGCCAGCTGACCGGAACGCGCCGTCCTGCCACCTGTGCATGCGCGCGCGCCTTAAATCGCACGGCGCCATCGGGCAGGGGGGTCGCCTCGCCGTCAGGGGTGATCCATGTGCCGGCGGTGAAGATCTCGCGCCCACGGAGCTGGAAACCCATCATCCGGTGACCATCGTCAAAGGCAAGCGAGACCCAGTCCCACCCGTCCTGATCTTCCGACAGAGGCTGGCTGGACCATTCGCGGTCAAGCCAGCCGTCGCCTGTCACCGCGACCGGCCCGTCAGGCAGTTCCAGAATGCCGGCGACCTGGTAGAAGGGCTGCGAATAGTAGTAACTCGCCTGACCGTCGTTCGACTTGACCGAATAGCCTTGGGCGCCCTGAGAGACGAGCGGGCCTTGAGCGGTGAACTCGAGGCTGTAGCTGAACGCCTCTCCGCGGGCGAAGACTTCCAGCCTGTCGAGGGCGTCCTCGTCTGGGCCTGCATGGCTTGTCATATGCCAGTCGTCGATATGGGCACGGAACGGCTCGGTTGCGACGCCCGCCTGCCCGATGCCGCCGCGGGCGAAGCGCTCTGCGCTGAAATGCGCGCGCGCGGTGGTAAGCCCGGCATGGCCCATCCAGATCTGGGGGCTCTCCCAGCCGTCCTGCTCGCCCGGCGCGGTGGCGGAACGGAAGAGCGTCCATTGCACACCGTAATCATTGCCTTCTGCATCCTTGAGCGTGGCGGTCAGATACCACCATTCGATGCGATAGTCCGGATGCGCGCCGTGATCTTGCGGGAAGTCGAAGCGGGGGTTGGGCCGGGGGATGGCGAAGCCCTCGGCATCCGTGCCCAAGCCCGCGAAGCCCTGCGCAAGTCCCGCAGCCGGCAGGCAGAGGGCGATCGCAAAGGCAAGCGACTCATTTCTCATGCGCGAAGACCTTCAGAAGCTGGTTGGGGCCCGTGCGCCACAGGCGCGCGGCAGGCCAGAGCGCTGCGGCAAGCACGGCAAGCCCCGCCCAGATCGCAAGCCGAAGCCAGTCGCTCGGAAAGAAATGGATGGGCAAGCGCCAGCCGAAGGCCTGCACATTGATCACCGCAAGCAGGAGTTGCGCGAGCATCAATCCCACCGGCAGCGCGATCAGCATCGTGAGCGCGCCAAGCATCACGGCGCGCAGCAGTTCCAGCCCCGCAAGGCGCTGTGCTGTTAGCCCAAGTGCCCAGAGCGGCGCCAGCTGCGCCAGACGCATCCCCGAGAGCGTGACCAGCGCGGCAAAGAGAGCCACGGCGGCAACCGAAAGCGTCAGCACGTTCAGCGCCCCCGTGATCACGAAGGTCCGCTCGAAGATCGCAAGCGACAGCTCGCGGGCCTGGGCCTGATCGGTGATCTGTTGCGCACTAAGGCCGAACTCGTCCTGAAGGGCGGCGCGCAGCCCCTCCGGATCGGCGCTGCGCAGCGCGAATTGCACGATCGGCGTGTCGGGATAGGCGTCGCTGAAAGCTTCGCGCGTTAGGACGACCTGACCGAGCGGATTGCCGTAATCGGGATAAGCGCCCAGCACCTCCATCTCGCCTAGCCGGGGCAGGGTGACACGCGCTTCGCCCGGCGGAGGCAGGCCTGCGCGCCGGTAGAGTTGCTCATTGACGAGCACCCCTTCGCCCCGCGCGAGCCGGTCCCAGACATCCGGGACCGGGTCAATCAGCGCCCAATTGTCGCGGAATGTGGCGTGATCCTTCATCGCATGGATCTGCCCCGGCGCCCCATTTAAAGTCGCATCCATGCTTTGCATGGGCAGCACCGCATCGGCGCGCCCGTCAAGGAAGTCCTGTAGGGCCGCCGCCTCGGGCTGGCTGCGGGGGCTGACGTTCAACTCGGCCACCAGCCGCAGATCCAGCCAGTCGATAAAGGTCGCGCGGAAGCTGGCGACCATCGTGCCCACCCCGATATTGGCGGCAAGCGCGAGCATCAGCGCCATCAACGCGAGCGACAGCCGTGGCAGATTCTGCGCGCTGTCGGCCCAGAACCATGTCGCGACCGGGCCCGCCGGCACCCGACCGACGAGCGCGAGGATCGCCGCCAGCAACACTGGCACCATCAGGGCCGCAGCGATCAGCGCACAGGCCAGAAGGATAAAGCCCGCAACCAGCCCCTCGCCGAACATCGTGAGCAGCAGCGCGGCCAGCGCGAGCGCGCCCGCCGCTGCCAATTGCACCCGCCGCCCCTGCGCCGAAGCATGCGCCCAGGCCCGCGGTTGGGCGGGCGCGAGCGGCGGCATGCGCCACAACCGCCAGAGCGCCTGGCCCCCCGCCAGCGCTGTGCCCGCCAGCGTCATCGCCATCCCCGCCAGCGCCCAGAGCGGGTTGAACTGCAACGCGCCTGGTACGGGCGCGCCGTAAAGCCCGCGCAGCGTCAGCGCCACATCGGGCAACAGGGCACCCGCCAGCAGATAGCCCAGGCCCAGCCCCGCGAGCCCCGCGACAAGCGCAAGGATCACCATCTCGGCCGCGAGACACAGGGTCAGCAGGCGCAACGGCAGGCCAAGTGCACGCAGCGTGCGAAACATCGCGCGCCGCTGCTCGAAGGCGAGGCCCACCGCCGAGTGCACAATGAAGAGCCCCACCGCGAAGGCGAGCAGCCCGAAGGCCGTGAGGTTGAGGTGGAAGCTGTCCGTGAGCCCCGCAAGCTCCGCGCCATCTTGCGGGGGGATTTCGTGCAGATCCGGGGCCAGGGCGGCAAGCGGGGTGAGCCCCGCGGGCTGCCTCTCGGCGCGCGTGAGCCAGCTGATCTCGCCCGGTGCATCGAGCAATCGCTGGGCCACGCCGACATCGACGAGGACCGTGCCGACGGGCACCGACTGGCTGGGGGCCAACGCGAGAGGCGCATCGCCGATCTCGGCAATGGTCTGCGGATGCGCAAAGCCCTCGCCCGCGAAGAACCCGTCAAGATCCTCGGCCGCAAGCGCCGCGCCCGCGCCTGCGGGTGCAGTCAAGGGCTCGATCCCCAGCACAGTGACGCGGGTATTGCCCAGCCGCGCGCGCCCCTCCAGCACTGGCGAGACGAGCCACCCTGCCGCGCGCAGCCGCACGAAGTCGGCCTGATCGAAGCGGCCTGACGGATGCTCCAGCCGGACCGTGCCGCCATCCGACAAGAGCCGCTCGGCCGTGGCATAGGCCGCACGCGCCTCGGCATTGAGCGCCTGCACGCCTGACCAGAGTGCGGTCGCAAGCGCCAAACCCGTCAACAGCATGGCAAGCTGCACCGGATTACGCCACCAATGCGACAGAAGCGCCGCCAGCGCGACACGTGTCATGTGGGAGCACTCAATTGACCCGCGCGCAGATGCAGCCGTCGGTCACAGCGCGCCGCCAGCCGCGGAGAATGCGTCACCAGCAAGAGTGCCGCCCCCGCCTGCGCCGTCAACTGGAGCATCAGGTCGAGCACGCGATCCCCGGTCGCCTCGTCCAGATTTCCCGTCGGCTCATCGGCGAGCACCAGCGCGGGACGCGCAGCAAGGCAGCGGCCGATCGCCACCCGCTGCTGTTGCCCGCCCGAGAGCTGCTCGGGATAGCGCCGCAGCAGATCGCCAAGGCCCAGCCGCGCGGCCAGATGTGCTGTGAAATCTCGATCATGCGCCTTGGCAAGTCGGGCCTGGAACGCAAGATTAGCCGCCACGTCCAGCGACGGGATGAGGTTGAACTGCTGGAACACAAGCCCGATCCGCCCGCGCCGCATGGTGGCCCGACCAGCATCGCCCAGGCCCGTCAACTCGGTCCCCCCCACCAGAACCTGGCCCGCATCGGCCTCTTCCAGCCCGGCCGCAATATGCAGGAGCGTCGATTTGCCGCTGCCGCTTTCGCCCGTCAGAGCCATGGACTGCCCGACAGGCAGGTGCATCGAGACATCGCGCAGCACCTCGACCCGCCCCTCGACCGTCTCGAAGACCTTGCGCACCCCGCGCAACTCGAGCGCAGCAACCCGAGGTGCAGCGTCAGGATCGGGCATCACGGGTCCGGTGACGGCGGATGGCATGCGTGCTCTCTCGGGCAAGGTTCGAACCAACTCTCGTTGGAAGGCTAGCATGCACACAACCGATCTCAAGCCAATCGTCGGGCAGCGCTCCCGAAGTGCTGCGCGCAACCTGTCCAGCGCCTGAGACTGCCTCCCCGCCATGCGCCGCGTCGCGCCGGGATCGAGGCGCAGATGTCCGCCCGCACGGCCTCGGGGCGTTGCAGGTTCAGCCGGAAACGCGTCCCTGCGTTCTTGAGGTGCTTGGCGTGTTCGTCGGGTGTGAAGCGGTTGAGGTCCGTTCCGACAGCATGCCTGACACTGTCGCGCGACCGCGCTGCACATCGGGTCGCAGGACCACATCAAGCCGAAACCTGGATCCCCTGTCGATATAGAGAAGAGTTGAGCCGCTCTGGAAGGTCTCCATCGACTTCATGGAGCAATTGGACTCAGGCCCGATCAGTG
>SLKB01000172.1 GCA_007134805.1 Paracoccaceae bacterium | reverse complement strand
CGCGCGCCGGTTCGAGGTCATCTGAAACGCCAAGGTAGAGGCGTGCGCGCTTGCGGGTGCGGCCGTCGGTGGCGGCGCGGCATCGACGATCAGGCTGACGCGCCCTGCGGCAAGGCGCACGAAGCCCATCGCATGATCGGGCGGAGACGCAAGACGCCGATGGGCAAGCTGGTCATGCAGGCTCAGCGCGGCGGCGAGCCGCCGGGCCTGCCCGCTTGCGCCACCCTGGAATCGGGCAAGCGCGCCGTCAGCATGGCGCAGCACGCGAAGGCTCTGCGCTACGGGGTCCAGAACCTCGCCCAAGCTCTCGGGCAGGGCGCGCTCTTCAAGTGCCAGCGCATGCGCCACCCAGAGCAATGGCTCGACATGATCCAGCAGCGCTTCAGGATTGCGCGATGCAACGCTGCCATCAGCGCGGATCGCCCTCCGCGCCGCCGCGGCCATCCCGCCCAGCGCCGCACTCAGCAGTGCCCCCCGTCCCTGCAGATAGAGCGCGCCATAGACCCGACCGGCGCAGGCCATGATCTGCGACAGGCCCGGGGCCGCGCGATCTGCCTGCATGTCGAGGAACGCGGCGTGCCGAGTCAGGGCTCGGGCAAAACGCGCCTGGTCGTCCTCGGCCATGTCCTGAAGTAGAAAGGCCGATTGTGCGATCCATCTGAGCAGCCGTGACCCGGCCAACCCCGCCGTCCAGCCCGGCCCACCCCCTCGCCCGAACTGGGCCAGCCACCCGCGCAAACCGGCCTGTGCCCGCGCGCGCGCCTCCGGGGTGCCAAGCGCGGCGAGGTCATCCAGCCATGCAAACTGGTGCAGCGCGTCCACGGCAGCGTTGCTCGAGGGACGCAGGGGCACATGCGTATCCGAGAGGCACCAGACCCCTCCAAGCAGGATCCCCCCTTCGAGGATCGTCTTGCCAAAGGCGGGTTCGCCGATCATGCAGGGCTCGGGGGTGCCGATGATCGTCGCGCGATGACGCAGCCGCCCGGCCCAAGCGGCAGCGATACGGTCAATGGTGTTGGGCGGGTTCGTGCCCATTGCCTGGATCTGGCTCATCGCGGGGTTCGCCCTTCCTGAGCAGCACGCGTGTCCTGTTCTACTCTGCACGGCTTGATCTGTATAGGCATCCTCACCCCTGCGACCCGGCCCTCAGCCAGCCCCGCGATGGCGCAGCAGCGTCATGAAGAACCCGTCCCAGCCGCCGAATTCGGCCCATTGGTCCGGCCGGGTGCGCAGCCCGAAGCGGCACGGGACGTCATCCCCGACACCCGGAAGCTGCACCTGCACTACCTCGACAGGATGCCGCGCAAGGGCGGCCGCGACCTGATCCTCGCCCTCGGATGGCAGCAGCGAGCAGGTGCAAAAGACCACCCGCCCGCTAGGTGCGAGTAGGCCATGGGCCGGGTTGAGCACCCGATCCAGAAGCTCCGCCTGCAGCGCGCGCAGGGCTGCGACATCCTCGCGGCCGCGCAGCCAGGGCAATTCCGGATGACGCCGGATCGTGCCCGTTGCAGAACAGGGCGCATCCAGCACGATCGCATCAAAGGGCATCTCGGGGCGCCAGTGGCGCGCATCGGCGGCTACCAGCTCGGCCTGCAACCGCGTGCGGTCAAGGTTCTCGCGCAGCCGCGCCATCCGGCTCGCCGAGAGATCAACCGCTGTCACATCCGCACCGCGCGCGGCGAGTTGCATTGTCTTGCCACCGGGTGCCGCGCAGAGATCCAGCACGCGCAGACCCTCGACCGAGCCAAGCAATTGCACCGGCAAGGCTGCCGCCGCATCCTGCACCCAGAACGCCCCCTCGGCATAGCCCGGCAGCGCGCTGATCTGACCGGGATTGCTCAGGCGCAGGCTTCCCGTGGGCAAGGCCAGAGCGTCAAGGCCTGCGGGACACTGACCGCGCAGCGTCACATCTACCGGCGGAGCGGCAAGATGCGCTGCCTCGATCGCTGAAGTGCCTTTCGCGCCATAGGCGTTCAGAAGCGCGCCGCGGAGCCAACCCGGCAGGCGCGGGACGGGGGTCTCGTCCCAACCAGCGGGCGCGCTGCACCGTCGCAGCACTGCGTTGACGAGCCCGGCAAGCTGGGGATGCGCAGAGGTGCGGGCCAATGTCACGGCGTCGCTGATCACCCCGTGCGGCGGCGCCCCGAATGCGCGCATCTCGGTCACGGCAAGCCGCATCAGCCAGAGGATCGGCTCTGGCGGTGTCTTGCGCAGCGCCTTGCGCAGGTGATGATCGGCTCGTCCCGCCTGGCGAAAGGTCTCTATCGCAAGTCGCTGCGCGCGCGCGCGGTCGGCGGGGTCGAGTGCCGCGTATCCTCGGGGCGGGTGGGCCAGCAGATCCGACAGGTTCCGCGCGGTTGCGAGGCACTGCGCGATCAAGTCGAGCGCAGCAGCACGGGGCTCATGGGTCTGGGCTGTCGGCATGGCGAGATTTCTTGTCCTGACGGCCTTACGGCGTATATCAGGGGCAGATCGATCTACAAGGTCCAGACATGAACGACGCAACAGACCCAACGGAAACATCTGAAGCTGCAGAGATGCGCGAGACAGAGCGGCGCGCCAAATTGCCGCCCGCTGCACAGCGCGCCCTTGCGGAAGCGGATGCCCGCCGCGCGGCCACGCCGGAACCCAGTCTGCCGCGCGAATTGGGCGGACGCAAGGGCCCGGATCCCATACGTTATGGGGACTGGGAGAAGAAAGGGATCGCGATCGATTTCTGAGACGGACGCTTCTGGGTGAGGCGATCGCCTGGCGGCATTACGTTCATCTAAGCGCGCTGCTGCTCAGAGCGCTTGCGGCAGAGTGCCATGATACGCGCGTCGGCTCGGCCTGTTTCAGGGCGTCGGAACGCTCATACCCTTTTCCTGTGCCAAGCGGCGCATCCGTTCTTGCAGTTTCTCGAACGCACGCACTTCGATCTGGCGGATGCGCTCGCGGCTCACATCGTAGGTCTGCGACAGGTCTTCCAGCGTGACCGGCTCTTCGCTCAGCCGGCGCTGGGTCAGGATATCGCGCTCGCGTTCATTGAGCACATCGAGCGCTTCCATCAAAAGCTCTCGGCGCAGCTCGAATTCATCCCGTTCGGCATAATCCTCGGCCTGGTCGGCGCTTTCATCTTCCAGCCAGTCCTGCCAGCTTGAAGCCCCGTCTTCGCTGCCGATCGTTGCATTGAGCGACGAATCACTCCCCGCGAGGCGACGGTTCATCGAGATAACTTCGTCTTCGGTCACATTCAGGTCACGCGCGATCTGGGCCACATTCTCGGGGCGCAGATCGCCCTCTTCCAAGGCGCCAAGCTTCGATTTCGCCTTGCGCAGATTGAAAAACAGTTTTTTCTGCGCACTGGTCGTGCCCAGCTTCACAAGCGACCAAGAACGCAGGATGTATTCCTGGATCGAGGCGCGGATCCACCACATCGCATAGGTGGCAAGGCGAAACCCCTTGTCTGGGTCGAAACGCTTAACCGCCTGCATCAGCCCCACATTGGCTTCCGAGATCACCTCCGCCTGCGGAAGCCCGTAGCCGCGATAGCCCATCGCGATCTTTGCGGCGAGGCGCAGGTGACTGGTGACAAGCTTGTGCGCTGCCTCAGTATCCTGATGATCGACCCAGCGCTTGGCCAGCATGAACTCCTCTTCCGGCTCCAGCATCGGGAAACGACGGATCTCCTGAAGATAGCGGTTCAACCCCTGTTCGGGACTCGGTGCGGGAAGATTGGCATAGCTGCTCATTCCGGTATCCTCTGTCTCGGCCACGCGCGGAACGTGCCACCGCGTAATCTATTCTTGGTGAGTATTACTATCTTCTGAATCGGGCTTGGCCAGTGATTGTAACCTGCCTCACACTTATGTGTCGCGCACCGGGAGGCGCAGCACCCCGAGCAGCCGGGACAGATCGTCCGGCAATGGCGCGAAGAAGCGCATTACCTCGCCGCTAACGGGATGTTTGAACCCGAGGGTTTCCGCATGCAGGGCCTGACGCGGGAAGGCGGCCACCGAATCGAGGGCCTCAGCGGACAGGGCCTGCGCCGAGAGCTTGCGCCGCCCGCCATAGACCCGATCCCCCACGAGGCCGTGGCCGGCATGTGCCAGGTGCACGCGGATCTGATGCGTGCGCCCGGTCTCGAGCCAGCACTCCAGAAGCGCCACCGCTGGCGGCGTGCCGAAGGTCTCGATCACGCGCGCCCGCGTCACGGCGTGGCGTCCCCCCGCCCAGACGACCGCCTGACGCTGGCGATCAGTGCGGTGCCGGGCAAGCTGGCTTGTGATCTTGAGGATCGCGCCGGGCTCGAACGACGCGCCGCGCAGGCCACGCAAGCGGGGATCGCCCGGATCCGGGACACCATGCACAAGCGCCAGATACCGACGCGTCACCGAATGCGCCTCGAATTGCGCCGCAAGCCCAT
>SLKB01000313.1 GCA_007134805.1 Paracoccaceae bacterium | reverse complement strand
CGCAAGCATGCTTTTCGTGCTCGCGTTCACAGGGCTTGCCTACAGCTTCTACCCTTATGTCGTCCCCGAGCGTCTTACGATCTACGAGGCGGCCTCGGCGCCCGAGAGCCTCTTCATCATCCTGATCGGTGCCTTGGTCGTCATGCCGATCATCGGCGCCTATTCGGTGCTGTCCTACTACATCTTCCGGGGCAAGGCGCAGGATCTGCGCTACGACTGACGCCCGCCGGCAAGCGGCACGCATCGCGGGATGCGCGCCGCTTCGCTGATTCCCGAAGGCGCCGGGAACCGATGGAGGCGCGAGGCGTTTCCTTGCCGATGCACGCCATTGCAGGAGAAATATCGCCGCGCTGGCACGTCGCGCGCATGAGGCAACCGGGCAAACGCGGACGGTCTCCGGCACTGCTGTGACCATTTCTCCATATCAATATGCCCATTGAGCCACGCCGCACAGCGCGCTCGGGGCCAGGTGGGCGGGACAGGAACGCAGGAGGGGCACTATGCAAGGCAATTTCACTGGGCTACTGGGGATCATCCACCTCGCCCTCGTGGTCTGGGCGGCGGTTTCGATCCTGGGCTCGGCAGCGACACAGGGCCAGAAGGTGCTCTGGATCCTGCTGGTGCTCATATTCCCGCTCATCGGCCTGATCATCTGGTTTCTCGCAGGGCCCAAGGCTGTGCGCTGAGCGCGGCAGCGGATCGCCAACAGACTGGCGCGCAAAAGGAAAGGGCACGCGCCGCGCGCATGCCCTCTGTTCCACGTCTCGCGCGCGGCCGGGCCATTCCGGCCGTCCTGAAAGCCTGCTTACTTGGTGCCGGTCGGCTTCGAGGCCGGGGCCTTCGCCGCGGCTGACTTTGCCGTTTCGGTCGCAGTGTCAGTGGTTTTCTTGACTGCGGCAGAAACCTCTTCCTGCGCGTCCTTGCCGGCGGCCATCAGAAGCTCGATCGTCTCCATCTGCAGCTTCTTGGCAATCTCTGCGAAGGCCGCGACATGCTCGGACGTTATCTGCGCCTGTGCCGTTGCGAACTCGGTCATCGCCTGAGAATAATCGGCCGGATCTTCCTTTGTGGACGCGACCTCGCCTGCTTTCGCGAGCGTTTCCTTCGTCCAGTGCGTGGAGACCTCGGTCGATTTCTCTGCAGCCTCGAGCGCGATCTTGGTCATCCTCTCCATCATCGCGGCCTGCGATTTGAAGGCGTTCTGAAAGGCGGATGTGTCCATGGGCATTGAGCCCATCATGTCTCTCATCATCTTGGCATATGCGTCTGCGTTGGTCATGGCGGCTCTCCTTGCTTGCGGTTGTCACAGGGCATCTGCAGCAACCTCTGCGAATACTTTCATTATGGACGCCGCAGCGCAGCAATTCAAGGGCTGATGCTGCAATGCAGAACCAGAGGAGGCTATTTCCGAGGCAACCGCGCGCGCGAGGCCGCGTCCCTCAGGCGTCGGGACACTGCCGCCGCAACGGCGGCCTTTCAGCCGGTGTGGCCAGCATCGACAGATAGCGGCCATAGGCGTTCTTCTCGAAGAGCTTGGCGCGCGTCTGCAGATCCGAGGCGCTGATCCAGCCTTGCCGGAAGGCGATCTCCTCGGGGCTGCCCATCTGCAGGCCCTGCCGCGCTTCGAGCGTGCGCACGAAATTCCCTGCATCTAGCAGGCTTTCATGCGTGCCCGTATCAAGCCAGGCATAGCCCCGGCCCATGATCTCGACCGAGAGCGTGCCCTCTTCCAGATACATCTCGAGCAGGCTGGTGATCTCCAGCTCGCCCCGTGCAGAGGGCATGACCTGCGCGGCCTTCCGGGATGCACTGCCATCGAGACTGTAAAGCCCGGTCACTGCATAAGTCGACGGCGGCACGATGGGCTTTTCGATAATCGCGCGGACCTGACCTGTCGCGTCGAAATCGACCACCCCGTAACGCTCCGGGTCCGCGACATGGTAGCCGAAGACCGTGGCGCCGAGCGCGCGCTCATCCGCGCGGGCCAGCAGTTCGGGCAGGCCATGGCCGAAGAAGATATTGTCCCCCAGCACCATCAGCGAGGGCGCGCCGTCGAGAAATTCCTCGGCCAGCAGATAGGCCTGCGCAAGGCCATCGGGGCGCGGCTGCGTGATCCAGGTGAAGCGCAGCCCCCATTGCGCGCCGGTGCCCAGCAGCCGCTGGAACTGCGCCTGATCCTCAGGCGTAGTGATGATCGCGATGTCCCGGATGCCCGCCAGCATCAGCGCCGAGAGCGGGTAGAAGATCATCGGCTTGTCATAGACCGGTAGCAATTGTTTCGACACGCCCATCGTGATCGGGTAAAGCCGCGTGCCCGATCCGCCGGCAAGAATGATGCCCTTGCGCTGCATTGCGCTACCCTTTCCTGATCTCGGCAATGATACCCGGCAGCGCCGCGCGCCAGTCGGGCGCGCCGAGGCCGAATTCCGCAGCAAGTGTCGCGCAGTCCAGGCGCGAGTTGAGCGGGCGCCGCGCGGGCGTCGGATAGTCGGCGCTCGGGATGGCGTCGATCGCGCAGGCGAGCCCGGCCTCGTCCATGATCGCGCGCGCGAAGCCGGCCCAGCTAATCTCGGGGCGCCCTGCGATGTGATAGATGCCGCGCTTTTCGGGCGCTGCGCGCAAGCTCTCGGCGATGCTCAGGCAGGCCGCCGCGATCGCAGCCGCCGGGGTCGGCCCGCCGATCTGGTCATCGACCACGCGCAGCGACGCGCGCGCGGCGCCGAGCCGCAGCATCGTGCGCACGAAATTGGCCCCATGGGCCGAGAACACCCAGCTTGTGCGCAAAATCGCATGCACGCCGCCCGCCGCCTGCACGCCCCTCTCGCCCGCGAGCTTGGAGCGCCCGTAAGCCCCCAGCGGCGCGATCGGGTGGTCAGGCGCGAACGGCGCCGCGCCCGCACCATCGAAGACATAATCGGTCGAGATCTGGACGAAGGGGATGCGCTGCGCCGCGCAGGCCTCGGCCATCGCGGTTGGGGCTTCGCCATTGATGGTGGTGGCCAGCGCCTCGTCCTCCTCGGCCCGATCAACGGCCGTGAAGGCGGCCGCATTGATGACCGCGGCGGGCGCACGGGCCCGGATCGCGGCCGCGCAGGCAGCCGGGTCGTCCAGATCGGCCGCAGCGCGATCGAGAAAGGTGGCGTCAGGGCGCAGCCGGGCAAGCTCGCGCGCCACCTGCCCGGTCTTGCCGAAGACGAGGATCATGCCCGCACGCCCAGACGCGCGCCCACGCCTTGGCGGGCCTGCAGC
The DNA here is from genome assembly GCA_007134805.1 of Paracoccaceae bacterium. GTDB lineage: Bacteria > Pseudomonadota > Alphaproteobacteria > Rhodobacterales > Rhodobacteraceae > Roseinatronobacter. The sequence continues at coordinate 1,233 of SLKB01000313.1, read as the reverse complement.
GGCCGCCACCAGGCCTCGTTGTCGAGATACCAGGCCACAGTCCGCCGCAGCCCTTCCTCGACACTCACCGCTGGCCGCCAGCCCAGCTCGTCGCGCAACCGCGCAGGGTCGATCGCATAGCGCGCATCATGGCCCGGCCGGTCGGGCACGAAGGTGATCTGCTCCGCGTAGCTGCCGCGCGCCCTCGGGCGCATCTCGTCAAGGATCTCGCAGAGCATGCGCACGAGGTCCAGATTGCTGCGCTCGTTCTCGCCGCCGATATTGTAGCTGCGCCCCACGGCCCCGCGCGCGAGTACCAAGAGCAGCGCATCGGCATGATCCTCGACGTAAAGCCAGTCGCGCACATTCGAGCCATCGCCATAGATCGGCAGCGGCTTGCCTGCCAGCGCATTGAGGATGATCACCGGGATCAGCTTCTCGGGGAAGTGGTAGGGGCCGTAATTGTTCGAGCAATTCGTCATCACAACGGGCAACCCATAGGTGTGATGCCAGGCCCGGACGAGATGATCCGAGGCAGCCTTGCTCGCCGAATAGGGCGAGCGCGGGTCATAAGGCGTGGTTTCTGTGAACTGACCGGTGGGGCCGAGACTGCCGAACACTTCATCGGTGCTGATATGATGAAAGCGGAACCCCGCGGGGCGGCCCCGGTCCTGCCAATAGGCGCGCGTGGCCTCGAGCAGCTCATAGGTGCCCGTGACATTGGTCGAGACGAAATCGCCCGGCCCGTCGATCGAGCGGTCGACATGGCTTTCCGCGGCCAGATGCATCACGGCATCGGGCGCGTGCGCCGCAAGGATCCGCGCCAGCGCCGCCCGGTCACGGATATCGGCATGCTCGAAGCGGTAGAGGGGGTTGTCGGCAACCGGCGCGAGGTTGTCGAGGCACGCAGCATAGGTCAGCGCATCAAGATTGATGACCGCATGCCCCCGCGCCACGGCAAGCCGCACCACCGCCGAGCCGATGAACCCCGCCCCCCCCGTCACCAGAAGCTTCATGCACTCATCCCTCATACGCGAACGGGCTCTCGAACGCGGAGAACACTGGCGCAGAGGCATCCTTGTCCGACACGAGAGGGTTTGTCACGCCCCAGTCGATGCCGCAACTGTCCCAGCGCACTGCGCCGTCGCACTCGGGTGCGTAGACATCGGTGCATTTGTACTGCGCCTCGCAGGCGTCGGTCAGGGTGAGAAACCCGTGCAGGAAGCCTTTGGGCACGAAAAGCTGCGCGCCCGT
>SLKB01000065.1 GCA_007134805.1 Paracoccaceae bacterium | reverse complement strand
GCATGAATGAACGCACCGGTGCCTCCCTCATCGTCGCAGGGCTCATGGTGCTGGTATCGCCATCCGCCCTGTTTGCCGCCCAGGATTGCTACGCGCTGCCGCTCGAGTTCTCTTTCTGCCCCGGCGCTGCGGGGTTCACGCAGGCAGAGATGATTCATTCGGACGCGGAAAGCGCAGGCTTCGACCTCGGGGATCTGTGGGTAGATATCTCGGCTGTCCCGGACGACATGACACCGCATGACACCAATCTCGCAGCGCTGGGCGACCTGCTCGTCGCTTTCATCCTCGAGAGCGCGGAGGAAGAGGGCGTAACCCCGCCCGAAACGCCGGACCGCGTCTTTGTGCAGACCCCAGAGATAGAGGGCGTGATCGTAACGATGATCGATGAGTACGAGCCCGGCATGTCCGAAATTTTGGTGACAATGCTAGCGCGCGCCGATGATCGGATGCTCTTCGCGATGCTTGACGCCAAGGGCAGCGACGCGCTGGAGGCGGGTGCATTGCTCGATCACATGCATGCGCTGGCGGAGCAGCTCCGCCGCCCAGATCAGGAGGGATGAGCGATGGCAGACCCGGTTCTGATCGGCGAAGGCATGACAGGCGGATATGGCGGCGCCGATATTCTGCACAACTGCACGATCGCGGTCGAAAAAGGCCAGATCGCCGTGATCGTGGGGCCGAATGGCGCTGGGAAATCGACCGCGATGAAGGCCGTGTTCGGCATGCTGAAGCTCCGAGAGGGCTCTGTGCGTCTGGCGGGGCGCGACATCTCGCATCTCAGCCCGCAGGCGCGCGTCGCCGAAGGGATGGGGTTCGTGCCCCAGACCAGCAATATCTTTCCCTCGATGACAGTGGAAGAAAACCTCGAAATGGGCGCCTTCATCCGCCGCCACAATATTCGAGCCACCATGGAGCAGGTCTATGAGCTGTTCCCGATCCTGCGCGAGAAGCGCAATCAGGCTGCGGGTGAGCTCTCGGGCGGGCAACGCCAGCAGGTTGCAGTCGGCCGCGCCCTGATGACCGAGCCCACGGTGCTGATGCTCGACGAGCCGACCGCCGGGGTCAGCCCGATCGTGATGGATGAGTTGTTCGACCGCATCATCGAGATTGCGCGGACGGGCATTTCGATCCTGCTTGTCGAGCAGAACGCCCGCCAGGCGCTTGCCATCGCCGACAAGGGCTATGTGCTGGTGCAAGGCGAAAACCGCTACACGGATACGGGCGCCGCACTTCTCGCCGACCCCCAGGTGCGCAAGAGTTTTCTCGGAGGCTGAAACAAATGGAACCGCTCAACGCGCTGGTCAGCGTGACCAATTTCATGCTTATTCCAGCGCTGGCCTATGGCAGTCAGCTGGCCCTCGGCGCGCTCGGGATCACGCTCATCTATTCGATCCTGCGCTTTGCCCATTTCGCCCATGGCGACACGATGGCGCTCGGCACCGCCGGCGTGATCGGGGGCACGTTCTATCTGCAGGCGCAAGGCGTCAGCATCGCCCCCTTGCCCACGGCGCTTCTGGCAATCCCCTTCGGAATGGTGGTGATGATCGGCTATCTGCTGGCCGCGGATCGACTGGTCTACAGTTATTACCGAAGGGTCAAGGCGAAGCCATTGATCTTCGTGATGGCCTCGTTGGGCGTCATGTTCGTCACCAATGGCATCACGCGCCTTCTCATGGGCGTGGGCGAGACCCGCTTTGAGGATGGCGAGCGTTTTCTCTTCACTGTGCGCGAATTCCGCGACTTCACTGGCCTTGCCGAGGGGATGGCGCTGCGCAGTGCACAGGCCCTGACAATCATCACTGCGCTTGTAGTCATGGTGATCCTGTTCTGGTTCCTCAACCGCACCCGCGCCGGCAAATCCATGCGCGCCTATTCCGACAACGAGGATCTGGCGCTTCTGTCAGGGATCAACCCGGAACGCGTGGTCCTGATCACATGGGTGATCACCGGCATGCTTCTTGTGCTGGCAGGCACGCTCTACGGGCTCGACAAGGGCTTCCGGCCGTTCAATTACTTCCAGCTCCTGCTGCCGATGTTCGCGGCGGCGATCCTCGGCGGGCTGGGCTCGCCGCTCGGTGCGATCGTGGGGGCCTATGTGGTGGCCTTCGCAGAGCTTGGCGTCACCTATGCCTGGCGCCGTGTCTTCACCTATCTGATGCCCGAGGGCCTGGAGCCCACATCCATGATGCAGATCCTGCCAGTGGATTACAAATTTGCCGTGACCTTCGCGATCCTTGTGATCGTACTGTTGTTCCGACCCACCGGCATCTTCAAGGGGAAGGTGATATGACCCTGAAAGCGCGTGATCTCGGCCTTTTTGCCGCCATGGTGGTCGTGCTGGCGATGGTCGGCATGTTCCAGAGCTGGCAGCTGGCGGTCACCATCCTGAACATGAGCCTGATCTCGGCGATCATGGCGCTGGGTGTGAACATGCAATGGGGCTATGCCGGCCTGTTCAATGTGGGGATCATGGGCTTCACGGCGGTCGGTGGTCTTGCGGTGGTGTTGATCGCGCAGCCCCCTGTGACCGAGGCCTGGGCCGCAGGGGGCCTTGGCATCCTGCTGGGCCTGATGCTGGGGGTGGCCACGATCCTCGCGGCCGCCATCGTCTACAAGCGAATGCCGCCGAGCAAGCTACGCGGGGCGGCCATCATTGCCGTGATCATTCTGGGCTATCTCGTCACCAGCCAGATCTTCGGGCCGGCCAAACGGGCGGTGCAGGCTGTCAACCCGGCCGCCGAGGGCTATCTGGGTGGGCTTGGATTGCCGGTGATCCTCGCCTGGCCCGTCGGTGCGGTTTTTGCAGCCGGGGTCGCCTGGGTGGTCGGGAAAGTGAGCCTCGGGCTACGCTCGGACTACCTGGCCATCGCCACGCTTGGCATCTCCGAGATCGTGATCGCGGTACTGAAACACGAGCGCTGGCTGGCACGCGGCGTCAACAATGTGACCGGGATCGACCGCCCCGTTCCACGCCCCGTTGATCTACGCCCGCAGCCGTGGGTTGAGTCTCTGGCCGACACGCTGGGCTGGACACCGGCTCAGACAGCCGCGATTCTGTCCGGCCTTGGCTATTCGGTGCTGTTCCTGATCGTGCTTGCCCTGCTCATCTGGCTGGCCGAGCGTGCGCTGAACTCGCCCTGGGGCCGGATGATGCGCGCGATCCGCGACAACGAGACGTCCGCCCGCGCAATGGGCAAGAATGTCACCCGTCGGCACCTCAACATTTTCGTGCTGGGCTCGGCAACCTGCGGTCTCGCCGGTGCGATGATGGTGTCAATGGATGGCCAGTTGACCCCGGGCAGCTACGAGCCGCTGCGCTTCACCTTCCTGATCTGGGTGATGGTGATCGTCGGCGGATCGGGCAACAACTGGGGATCAGTGCTTGGGGCCTTCGTGATCTGGTTTCTCTGGGTGCAGGTCGAACCTGCCGGGCGTTGGTTCATGGATCTGGTGACCTCGGGGATGGCAGATAGCTCGACGCTACGCCAGCATCTGTTGGACTCGGCGGCCTATATGCGTTTGCTGACGATGGGGATCGCACTGCTGCTGATGCTGCGCTTCGCACCGCGCGGGCTGATCCCGGAGCGGTGATGCCAGGCTGTGCCATTCTCCTGCCTGCGGCGGGAGCGTCGCAGCGGATGCGCGGGACGGGCGACAAGCTGCTGCAGGAGGTGCAGGGCCGACCATTGCTGCGTCTCGTGGCAGAGCGGGCCTGCGCAGTGGCCGCCCATGTGGCAGTCACAGTGCCCCCTGAGCCAGGCGCGCGCGCCTGCGCGCTCCGAGGGCTGAGGGTCAAACAGCTTCCGGTGCAGCGCGCGTCAGAAGGTCTTGCTGCCTCGCTTCGGGAAGGCGCGCTCTGGGCCATGGGGCTTGGTGTGGAGGCGCTGATGGTCATTCTGCCCGACATGCCCGAGATCACCTCCAGGGATATGCGCGCCCTCATCGTGGCCCAGGCGCGCTGTCCGTCTCGGCCACTGCGGGCGAGCACCGAGGCGGGCACACCCGGGCACCCAGTGATCCTGCCGCGGGATCTGCTGCCGCAGATGCTGACGCTTTCGGGTGATGAAGGCGCGCGCTCGACCCTGACACGGCATCCGCCGGTTCTTTACCCCCTGCGTGGCGCGCGCGCGCTCTGCGATCTCGACACGCCCGAAGCCTGGAACGCATGGCGCGCGACAACCTCGTCCTCAGACGTGATCATTCCTGACGACTGAGCGGTGCAGCTTTACTCTGCATCGGCAGGGGGGGGCGGGCCGGTTCTGTGCTTGATGTGGTTCAGAATCCCTGAGGGTGAGGGAGGCCGGGATCCGTGGCAAAACCCTTGTTCAGATGACTTTCACGAACCTGCCCTGGCAGCGATGCCATCCTGGCAGGGCTGCCCTAGTGTCGCCGCGCGGTTTAGCGTTGTGTAGTTGCGCCGGGAATACGCTCCACTACGGCCTTTTGCGACCCTTCCAGCCACTCATCCCCAGGCAAAGTGCGCAG
>SLKB01000091.1 GCA_007134805.1 Paracoccaceae bacterium | reverse complement strand
CGGCTGCGCGCGCATCCCGCGGTTCATGCGATCGCACTCGGGCCACGCATCCTGCGCGCGGATACCGCCGCGGTCGCGGCACTCACGCTGTGGCAGGCGCAACAGGGCGACTGGTCATGCCAGCGCCCGGCCTGACGCCTGCCGGAGGTCCCGCAGCATGCCCCTGATCCGCCCCGAAATCAGCGCGACCCTGCGGCGATGGTCCGAAGTGCTGAGCGGAATTGCCGTGGCGCTCTTCGGGCTCTGGGCGCTGCAGGCGCAGGATCGGTTCTTCCAGGCGCTCGCGGGCGCGATCCTGCTCGCGGGCCTCGGGATCGCCCTGATCGGCTGGCGCCGCCTGCGGTTCCGGCGCGAGGGCGCGGGGCCGGGCATCGTGCAGGTGGTCGAGGGGCAGATCTCGTATTTCGGCCCCGAAACCGGGGGGTTTGTCCCCGTGCGGGATCTGGTCGAACTGCATCTGATCGCGCGCGGCACGGTCTGGCTTCTGATCACGCAAGACGGCACGCGGCTTGAAATCCCGGTCACGGCAACGGGCGCGGACCAGCTTTTTGATGCCTTCACCACGCTTCCGGGCTTGCGCATGGCGGATCTTCTCGCCGCGCTCGACGCGCCCGACCCGCCAAAGGCGCGGGCGCTCTGGGGTCATCCGGCGCATCGCGGCCGCCACATGTCGTTGCGCTGAGGCTTGACTTGCCCGGAGCCACGCGCCAAGTCTCGCCGCGTTTGCAAGGCCAATGATCGGAGCGTTCATGTCCATTCCCCAGACCGGCGGCGGGCCGATCGAGAACAAATCCCAGTTGAGCGAGTATCTCGCCTCTGGCTGCAAGCCGCGTGACGCCTGGCGCATCGGCACCGAACACGAGAAGTTCGGCTATTGCCATGACACGCTGGCGCCGCTGCCCTATGAGGGGCCGCGCTCGATCCGGGCCATGCTGGAGGGGATGCGCGACCGCTTCAACTGGGCGCCGGTCGAGGAAGGCGGCAAGATCATCGGCCTCGAGAAGGACGGCGCCAATGTCAGCCTGGAGCCCGGCGGGCAGCTCGAGCTGTCCGGCGCGCCGCTCGAGACGATCCACCAGACCTGTGACGAGGTGAACCAGCATCTGCGCGAAGTCCGCAGCGTGGCCGACGAGATCGGCGTGGGCTTCATCGGCCTCGGCGCGGCGCCGATCTGGACGCATGCGCAGATGCCCGTGATGCCCAAGGGGCGCTACCGGCTGATGACCGACTACATGGACCGCGTCGGCACCATGGGCAAATCGATGATGTACCGGACCTGCACAGTGCAGGTGAATCTCGATTTCGGCTCGGAAGCCGACATGGTGAAGAAGATGCGTGTGGCGGTGGCGCTGCAGCCCGTGGCGACAGCACTTTTCGCCAATTCGCCCTTCTTCGAGGGCAAGCCCAACGGGCACAAGAGCTGGCGCGCGCGCGTCTGGCGCGATCTGGACCCGGCGCGCACCGGCATGATCCCCTTCGTCTTCGACGAGGGGTTCGGCTTCGAGGCCTGGGTCGACTACGCGCTCGATGTGCCAATGTATTTCGTTTATCGTGACGGGCGCTATGTCGATGCTTTGGGGCAGAGCTTTCGCGATTTCATGCAAGGAAAGCTTCCCGCCCTGCCCGGCGAGATCCCGACCCTGTCGGACTGGGCCGACCATCTGACCACCATCTTCCCCGAAGCCCGCGTCAAGAAATTCATCGAGATGCGCGGTGCCGATGGGGGCCCGTGGCGCAGGCTCTGCGCGCTGCCCGCCTTCTGGGTGGGGCTGACCTATGACCAGACAGCACTCGATGCCGCGTGGGATCTGGTGCGCGATCTGGATGCCGAGACGCGCGAGGGTCTGCGTGTGGCAGCCTCGGTCGAGGGGCTTGCCGGCGCAGCGGGCGGCGTGCGGCTGCACGATCTCGCGCGCGAGAGTGTGGCCATCGCGCTTTCCGGCCTGAAGGCCCGCGCCTACCCCGGCGCCGGCGGGATGCTGCCTGACGAGACACATTTCCTCGACGCGCTGCAGGAAACCATCGAGACCGGCAAGACCCCGGCCGATGAGCTGCTGGCGCGCTACCATGGCGACTGGCAGGGCGATCTGACCCGGATCTACGCCGATTACAGCTACTGAGCACGACCTCCTCCCAAAGCCCCATCCCCCGAGACTTGACCTCGTGACGGCTGCGATGCATTGAGCGCGCATGTCGCACTCACCGCCCAGTCCGGAAGCGCTCCGCCCTGCCACAGCGCGCCTGCGATGGAAGCACTGGCTTGAGGATCGCGCGAGCGCCGCGCTCTTTGCCGCCGCACGTCTGCTTCCCTACCCTCAGCGCATCGCGTTCATGGGCTGGATCGGAGGGGCCATCATCGCGCCGCTGGCGGGCATCCGGCGCCGGATCCGGGACAATCTCGCGCTGGTGTCGCCCGACATGCCCGAGGCCGAGATCCGCAGGCTGTGCCGCGCCGTGCCCGACAACATGGCGCGCGCGATGTCCGAGACCTTCTATGGCGACGATTTCGTGGCCCATGCGCGGAACACACCGATCGAGGGCGAGGGCTGGCCCGTTGTGCAAAGGGCCCGCGATTCAGGACAGCCCGTGGTGCTGGTCACGGCCCATTTCGGCAATTACGACGCCGCCCGCGTGGCCCTGCGCGAGAAGGGATGCACCATCGCGGCCTTCTACATGCCGATGCGCAACCCGGCCTTCAACACGCGGTATGTGGATGCCATGGCGCATATCGCCGAACCGATCTTCCCGCGCGACCGCGCAGGTCTGGCAGGATTGCTGAGACATCTACGCGGCGGCGGCATGATCGCGCTGGTTGTGGACCAGTACATGGGTCATGGCGAGTTGATCGAGTTCATGGGCCAACCCGCGCGCACGGCCCTCTCGCCCGCCGAGATCGCGCTCAAGAACAACGCCCTGCTCATTCCGGGCTACGCGATCCGCCAGCCTGACGGGATCAGCTTTCGCCTGCGCATCGAGGCGCCTGTGCCCCATACCGACGCGCTCACGATGACCCGCGCGCTCAATGCCTCGGTCGAAGCGATGGTGCGCGCCTATCCCGAACAATGGATGTGGTCGCACCGCCGCTGGAAGAAGAACCGCGCGTGAGGGTCAGACCCGCTCTTCCGCTGCCGCCTCGACCCGCACCGCCGCGAACTTGAACTCGGGGATTTTCCCGAACGGGTCGAGCGCGGGGTTGGTCAGCAGGTTGGCCGCTGCCTCGACAAAGGCGAACGGCACGAAGACCATATCCGCCGCAAGCGCCGGGTCCGCGCGGGCCATGAGCGTGATCTCGCCCCGCCGCGTGCTCAGCCGCACCATCCCGCCCGGTGCGACCCCGAGGCGCGCAAGCGTCCCCGGGTGCAGCGCCGCCGTGGCCTCCGGCTCGACCGCATCAAGCACTTTCGAGCGCCGGGTCATCGCGCCGGTGTGCCAGTGTTCCAGCTGCCGGCCCGTGGTCAGCACCATCGGATAGTCGGCATCGGGCAGTTCATCAGGCGGCACGATCTGCGCGGGCGCGAAACGCGCACGCCCCGACGGGCGCGGGAAACTGTCGGCAAAGACGATCGACTGGCCCGGATCCTCGGCCCCGCGCGCGGGGTAGGTCACGGCGTTTTCTGCCTCGAGCCGCGCCCAGGTGATATGCGCGAGGCTCTCCATCCCCGCGGCCATCTCCGCATAGATCGCGGCAGGCCCGTCATAGCCCCAGTCCATTCCCAGCAGCCCGGCAAGATCGCGCGTGATCTGCCAATCGGGCCGCGCCGCCCCGGGCGGGGGCACCACCGGGCGCAGCATCTGGACTTGCCGGTTGGTATTCGTGACTGTGCCCGATTTCTCATAGGCCGTCGCCGCGGGCAGGATGACATCGGCATAATTCGCCGTCTCGGTCAGGAAGATATCCTGGACGACCAGATGGTCGAGCCTGCCGAGTGCCGCGCGCGCATGCGCCACATCGGGGTCCGACATGGCGGGGTTCTCGCCCAGGATATACATGCCCCGGATCTGCCCTGCATGCACCGCATCCAGGATTTCCGTAACCGTCAAACCCTTGTCGGGCGCGATCTCGACCCCGCCCCAGAGGGCTGCGAACCGCGCGCGTGCGCGCGCATCCGCGACACTCTGATAATCGGGCAGGAACATCGGGATGAGCCCGGCGTCCGAGGCACCTTGCACATTATTCTGGCCGCGCAACGGGTGCAGCCCGGTCCCCGGCCGCCCCACATGGCCGCACATCAGCGCCAGCGCGATCAGGCAGCGCGAATTGTCCGTGCCATGCACATGCTGGCTGATCCCCATGCCCCAGAAGATCATGCCCGCACGCGCAGTCGCGAAATCACGCGCCACAGCGCGCAGCGTCTCGGGGGCGATCCCGCAAAGTGGCGCCATCGCTTCCGGCGTGAACGTGGCCAGATGGGCGCGCATCGCGTCCCAGTTCTCGGTCATGGCCTGAATGTATTGCGCGTCAAACAGGCCTTCCTCGACAATCACAT
>SLKB01000402.1 GCA_007134805.1 Paracoccaceae bacterium | reverse complement strand
CCGAAGCCCTCGGAAGCATTGTAGCTTGCCGATTTCACGCGCTGGTCATCGAGAACCAATGATTCGGAGACGCGCCGTTCGACGAACAACTCGCCATCATCCGCCCCGCGTGTCGCGGCCCGAACAAGCTCAAGCGCTTCGGCCTTGTCGAAGCTGGTCTCGAAGGGGCGGAAATCAGTGTCGCTCATGCCGAGGGTCCTTTTTCATGGGTCGCCGCTGCCACAGGGGCCGTTTCGCCCTGTCTTTGATCTGTCGCAATAACGGTAATTTGTCGCATCGGTTTTGCTTGTTCTGCCATGGCTAATATGGTTTTACGAGAAAGAACGACAACAGGGCTCCGGGCACGCGGCCGACTAGGTGTGACGCGGCGTGCGGGATAACGCCGCTCGCGGCTGCCGATAAAATGGGAACAGACCATGTACTTTTCGAAAGCGTTCGCCCCGCTGGCTGCAGGTTTCGCCGTCTTGACGATCGCAACCCAATCCCGCGCCGATGACCAGCTTCCCGATCTGCCGGTGCTGGGCGCACCCGTTCCCAGCGCCACTTCGCTGCAGACCCCCTACACGTCGCTGATGCGCGAAGTGATCTTCCTCGACAATCTGCTCTTGTTGATCATCGTGCCGATCACGCTCTTCGTGACGGCGCTGCTGATCTATGTGATCGTGTTCTACAATCGCCGCAGCAATCCCGAACCGGCGCGCTTCACGCATAACACGCCGATCGAGGTGGCCTGGACTGTCGTGCCGGCCCTGATCCTGATGTTCATCGCGCTCTTCACCTTTCCGGCGCTGCGCCATCAGCAGATCATGCCCGAGGCGGATGTGACCATCAAGGTGACCGGTCTGCAATGGTACTGGGACTATGAGTATGTCGATCATGGCGTGCAATTCTCGCAATTCATGCTGGAACGCGATGAGCTTGCCGATTTCGGATATACGGATGACCTCTATCTTCTGGCGACCGATACGGCGATGGTCGTGCCCGTCAATCGCGACATCGTGCTGCAGGTCACTGCGGGCGACGTGATCCATTCCTGGACGATTCCGGCCTTCGGCGTGAAGCAGGACGGCATCCCCGGTCGCCTTGCAGAACTGTGGTTCAACGCCGATGAAGAGGGGATTTATTTCGGTCAATGCTCCGAGTTGTGCGGGATCAATCACGCCTACATGCCGATCACGGTGAAAGTGGTCAGCGAGGAAGAGTATATCGCCTGGCTTGAGCGTCAGGGGGCGGAGTTTGCCAGCGCGCCCGGCTGGATGCGTCAGCACATGCAGGTCGCCGCGTCCGAATAAGGCGCACCTTTCTCCGACCCCTTTCCAAGGCCTACAGAGTTCATGACAGAGATCCGCGCAGAAATACCCTATGCTCAGGAGGCGGACGCACAGTTCAGCGACTATGTGGCGCTGCTGAAGCCGCGCGTCATGTCTCTGGTCGTTTTCACGGCGCTGGTCGGTCTTCTTGTGGCGCCCGGGAGCCTTCATCCAATCGAGGGGCTCGCCGCAATCATCTTCATCGCGCTGGGCGCGGGCGCGTCGGGCGCGCTCAACATGTGGTGGGATGCCGATATCGACCGCGTGATGCGCCGCACCGCGCGCCGCCCGATCCCGGCGGGCCGTGTCGCGCCGCAAGAGGCGATGGCGCTCGGGCTCGCGCTCTCGGGGTTTGCGGTCATCATGTTGTGGCTGGCGACGAACGCGCTGGCCGCAGGCCTCCTGGCCTTCACGATCTTCTTCTATGCCGTGATCTATTCAATGTGGCTCAAGCGGGCGACCCCTCAGAATATCGTCATCGGCGGCGCGGCCGGGGCTTTCCCCCCGATGATCGGGTGGGCCGCGATGACCGGCAGCATCAGCCTCGAGGCCTGCCTGATGTTCGGGCTGATCTTCATGTGGACGCCGCCGCATTTCTGGGCGCTCGCGCTCTTCATGAAGAGCGACTATCACAATGCCAATGTGCCGATGCTGACCGTGACGCACGGGCGCCGCGCCACACGGGCGCACATCCTCGTTTACACTGCCGCGCTGATGCCGGTGGCGCTGGTCGCAGGGGTGACCTCGATCGGCGGGCCGGTCTATCTTGCGCTGGCCTTGGGGCTCAATCTGATGTTCCTCTACGGGGCTGGGACGATCTGGCGCCGTGACGAGGCGCAGGCGGAGGCGGATGGCTATGCAACCGAGAAACGGGTGTTCCGCTTCTCGCTGTCGTATCTGTTCCTGCATTTCGGTGCGTTTCTGGCCGAGGCCAGCCTGTCCTGGTGGCCTGCCTATGCGGATTTCGCAACCCGTTTCAAGCTACTGGAGGTCTTCTGATGGCCATTGCCCGTGAACATGATCTGCACAAGCGCCGTTCAAGCCGCAATCTGGGCCTCGCCGCGGTGCTGGTGGCCTTCATCGTGCTGATCTTCGGTCTGACCATTGCAAAGGTGCAAGGCGGCGCGGCGCTGCAGGCCTTCGATCACAGCTATCGCCCTTCGCTCGACCCTGACCATGTGAGGTTTCAGCACAGATGATGACAACCTGGAACAGATTGACCGGCATTCAGAAGACCACGCTCCAGACTGTCGGCGTCGTCATTTTCATGGGCGGCATGGGCTGGGCGGCGGTCCCGCTCTATGACCTGTTCTGCCGCGTCACGGGCTATGGCGGGACGACCAACACTGCGACCGAGTCGCGCGGGATGGTCCTTGATCAGACCATGCGGGTGAGGTTCGATGCCTCGGTCGCGCGGGACTTTCCGTGGGAGTTCAGACCGCAGGAGCGCACTGCAGAGATCCGGATCGGTGAAGTGGGGCTTGCCTTCTACGAGGCCTACAATCCGACAGACGCGCCGATCGCGGGGACGGCCAGCTATAATGTCAGCCCCTACGAGGCCGGGCGCTTCTTCACCAAGATCGATTGTTTCTGTTTCGAGCTGCAGGTGTTGCAACCCGGCGAGAGAGTGCTCATGCCTGTGACCTATTTCGTCGACCCCGACATCATCGATGACCGCGATGCCCGGGGCACGCATACGATCACGCTGTCCTACACGTTCCATGCCACGGATATTCCGGCCGATTATGTCGCGCCGGAAACCGAAATGACCAACTGATTGTCAGAGATACAAGACCGAGCCAGACGAGGGGACGACCACAATGGCGCATGAGAAAAACCACGACTATCACGTTCTGCCGCCATCGATCTGGCCCTTCGCCGCAGCGGTCTCGGCCTTTGTCATGCTTTTTGGGGCAGTGCTCTGGATGCATGACAATGGGCCGTGGCTGTTCCTGATGGGTCTGGTCGGCGTTCTCTATGTCAGCTTCGAGTGGTGGAAGGATGTCATTGTCGAGAGCCATTCGGGCGACCATACGCCCGTGGTGGTGCTGGGCCTGCGCTATGGCTTCATCCTGTTCATCATGTCCGAGGTGATGTTCTTCGCCGCATGGTTCTGGAGCTTCTTCAAGCACGCGCTCTACCCGATGTATACTTATGTCGGCACCGAATATGTCCAGCCGGCGATCTACGCGGTCAATGCGTTCGAATTGCCGCTAATCAACACTCTGGTGCTGCTGCTCTCGGGCTGTGCGGTGACCTGGGCGCACCATGAGCTGGTCCATGGCGGCACCCGCAAGAATGTCGAACTGGGACTGCTGCTGGGCGTTCTGCTCGGGATCGCCTTCACCGCGCTGCAGTCATATGAATACATCTACCTGATCAGCGAACGCGGCTACAGCTTCGCCGGTGACGTGTTCTACGCCAATTTCTTCATGGCGACAGGGTTTCACGGCGTTCACGTCATCATCGGCACGATCTTCCTCGCGGTCTGCTGGTTCAGGGTGCGGGCAGGGCATTTTACGGCGGAGCGCCATGTCGGGTTCGAGGCGGCCGCGTGGTACTGGCATTTTGTCGATGTCGTCTGGCTGTTTCTGTTCTTCGCGGTCTATATCTGGGGCATGTGAAGCGCCGGCCCTGTCGGGCCCGCACGCGACAGACGATCCAGAGCGCGGGCCCTCGGGCGCGCGCTTTGTCTTTGAAAGCCTGGGAGGCACATGATGATCCGTCGGATGCTGTGGCCGGCCCTGTTCGGTCTTCTGGGGACAGGGGTGCTGGTGGCGCTCGGGATCTGGCAGTTGAGCCGCGCCGAGGAAAAGGCCGCCCTTGTTGCTGCGATGGAAGCGCGGATATTCGAGGCGCCGCGCCCCTTGCCCGACAGCCCCGACCCGGGGGATGACCGTTACATGCCGGTGAGGCTCGACGGCCGCTTCCTGCCCGAGCATGTTTTCGTGATGGCCGCACAGCGCGGGCAGGGGCCAGGATTTCACCTGGTCTCGGGGTTCGAGACTGCAGAGGGCCGCCGCGTCATGGTCGAGCGCGGCTTCCTGCCCGAGGCCGCCCGCGCGCGCCTCCCACCCGAGACGGGGGAGCCCGTGGCGCTGCTCGGCAATCTGCACTGGCCGCAGGATGCCGACCGATTCACGCCCGATTATGATGCGGGCCGGAACCTGGTGTTCGCACGCGACGTGCGCCAGAT
>SLKB01000265.1 GCA_007134805.1 Paracoccaceae bacterium | reverse complement strand
GTATTCGCTGTCCTCCCAGCCATTCTCGAAGATGTGGTAGAGCATCCCGTGGATCACGGCGATATCGGTGCCGGGGCGGAAGCGGACATATTCGGTCGCATGCGCCGCCGTGCGTGTGAAGCGCGGGTCAAGCACCACGACATTGGCGTTCTGCGTCTCCTTGCCCTCAAGGATGTGCTGCATCGAGACGGGATGCGCCTCGGCCGCGTTCGAGCCCATGAAGACGATGGTCTTCGAGTTGCGGATGTCGTTGTAGCTGTTCGTCTGCGCGCCGTAGCCCCAGGTGTTCGCAACACCCGCCACTGTGGTCGAGTGGCAGATCCGCGCCTGGTGATCCACATTGTTCGTGCCCCAGAAGGCCGCGAACTTGCGGAAGAGATATGCGCCCTCATTCGAGAACTTGGCCGAGCCCAGCAGGTAGACCGAATCTGCGCCCGAATTCTCGCGGATCTCGCCCATCTTCTCGGCGATCTCCGAGATCGCCTCATCCCAGCTGATGCGCTGCCATGCGCCGCCCACCTTCTTCATCGGGTATTTGATGCGCCGGTCGCCATGGACCAGCTCGCGCACCGAGGCGCCCTTGGCGCAATGCGTGCCGCGATTGATCGGGCTGTGCCACGCGGGCTCCTGCCCGACCCAGACACCGTTTTGCACCTCGGCCTTGACAGTGCAGCCGACCGAGCAATGCGTGCAGATGTTGGTCCGCACATCGATGGGTTGGCCCTGATCGGTGAAGCCGGCGGCTTCGACGCGCCGGGTCATCCCGGCGCCAAGCGTGCCAAGTGCTGCAAGCCCGCCGACCGCGAGCCCCGAGGCGCGCAGGAAGCTGCGGCGATCAAGCGGCCGGGCCGAGACCTGTGCTGCCAGTTGCGACAAGCGGCCCGCGGCCGCGGCGGTGCGGTTTCTGCGTTTGACCAGCATCAGTTGTCTCCCCGAGGATAGTAGCGGTTCGTGCGGTAGAAATGCTCGACATGGTCGGTCACCTGATACCGTGCGCGGGTGCGCTCTTCGCCGCGCTGCTGCGCCATCACCGGCCGCGCGCCTCCGGCGCCCAGCACCCCGGCCGACGCCGCCCCAACGGCCGCAACCCCGAAGAAGCTGCGGCGGCTGATCGGATTGCCGCGATCATTCGACATGTGAATTCCTCCCTTGGCGAGCGACGGTCCGGGCCGTTCCCCGAGCGTCGCGAAGTTTCCTCTCTCAGGCCGCGAGCGCGAAGGCGCGCGACTCGATATCCGTCAAAAGCCGGCCGATCTCTGCCAGCGGGCTGTAGAATCTTGCACTGGGCGCGATGGCCAGATCATCGAAGAACTGCCCCGCCCATGGCGCCAGATGGCGCCTGAAGAACGCGGCCTGCCCGTCGGCATCGACCGCGATCGTCCCCTCGGCCATGTCGGCCATGACTTCACACAGAAGTGCGATGTGATCCTCGGGCTCATGCCGGCCTTCGACCCGCGCAACACCAAGCTGCGACAGATCGCCGCGCAGGTCGGCCAGAGGGCGCTCGTTGAGGAAGCCGGTCAGGTAGAAACTGGCATAGGGCAGCAGCTCGCCCCGGCCGACACCGATGAACAGATCGAAGAACTCGCGCTCGACTGCGCGCGGATCGGCCTGCGCGGCCACGCGCGCCAGTGCGGCAAAGGCCTGCCCCAGCGGCGTCTCATCACCTTGGAGCCCTGCAACACCCTGAAGTTGCTCGGCATTTGGCGCGGCGCTCAGCATCTGGGCAAGAAACCGGTACTGCGCAGAACGCGCCTGGTCAATCGGATCGTTTGCTGGCCCGGAACCGGGCTGGCTATGCATCATCGATGGGGTGCCCCACTTCCTCAACCGCAGTGATATGCGATTGTATGCAAGACATGATAGCCAATCATGACCGCGCCTGTCGAGTCCCTTCTTCGTCGCGCGCGCCGCACGTTTCGGCGAGGCGCGGGTCAGACCGGGCGCGCGCCGCCATGCCGCAAGCGCGGGGCCTCTGGCGCGGGATCTGCGGGGTCCGACGCGGCGGTTCGGGACGGTTCGGGGCGGACCGGATCTGGGCGCGGCGGTTCGGGCCGGGCACGCGCGACGGGCGCTGTGGCCTCCTCGGGCACGCGCTGCGGGTGATCGGCCTCGGCATCCGGGTCGGGCTCAATGGTCGGTTCGCGCGCGGGTGGATCCCTCAGCGCGCGCAGCATCTCGGCCATCCGCTCTGGCGCGGGCGCGGCCCCGTCGCCCGGCACCCCGCCGGGCGTGTTCCAGTCCCAGGCGTAATCCACGGCCGGATCGGCATGATTGCGGATCGAGTCGGTCAACAGCCAGATGCGGCGCAGCGCCGCGTTCCGCAGCGCTTTCGGCACCCCGGGGCGCAGGAAGGCACGGATATCGCTGCCCGGCACCAGATCCTCGATGGCGGGCAACGCCGCAAGTTCCTCCTCGGTGATCGGCGTGGGCCCCGGCGGCATCTCGGCCCCCGGGTCCGGGCGCGCATCAGGACGCGCATCAGGGCTCGGCTCAGCATCAGGCGCCGGGTCCGGGGCATCGGCCTCGGGGGTGCGCTTGCGGCGGGACCAGCGCGAGAGAAAATTGTCCTCATCAGGGGGGCGGGCCATGGCTTACCTCTTGGGGGGGCGGTTTTCCCACTTGTCTTCAGGCTGAAGGATGCGCGGCGCACGCGCGCTCATGGCGTTGGGATCGACCGGTTGACGCTTGCGCTTCTTGAACGGGATCTCGACATGATGGCGCGCGATGAACTCCGCGATCTCGGTGCGCAGCTGCTCGGGCATCGGCACCGCCTCGACCGACAGGTCGGGGTCCGAGGCGAAGCCCTCGCCCTCATAGGGGTCGGCAGTGACATTCACGATCTCGGCGCGCGCAGGATCCTGCCCCTTCAGCGTGACCCAGATCGCCGGGCGCCCCGACGCGAGGTTGTCGCGGTGATGGCCCGTGTCACCGGAATAGAGGATCAGATCGCGCCCACCGAGATACCAGGTCTCGACCCCGCCCTCGGTGCCAAGGCAGGTATGCGGCGCGGTCTGCGGCTCTTGCGGCAGCACGGCCGAGGCGCGCAATTCGCCCGTGCCCCACCGCGTGACCGGCGGGCGGCGGATGGCGAGCACGGAGATGCGCAGAGTTCTGGTGGGCATTGCCCCTCCTTTCGTCAGACCGGCTCTGCCAGGGGCAGGCCGGTGAGCAGGTTTTGCGGCTTCATGCGCAGCGCCCCATCCGCCCCAAGCCCCAGGATCAGCCAGATCGGGTGGCCGCGCATCTGCGGATGCAGCCGGTCGGCATCATCAAGGCGCAACTCGAAAAGCCCCACGAGCGTGGCCGGCATCGGCTTTCCCTCCCAGAGCGCATTGCCAATCGCTGTCCCGGCCGGATCGAGCCCCACGAACCAGCGCAGATCGACCTCATCGGCGCGGCTCGTCGGCGTGACGCGCGCACTGACCCCGAGCATGTGGCCAAGGAATGCTGCGATCGCGCGGGCCATGCCGCGCCGCGCCTCGGGATCGCCGCCGAAATTCAGCACTGTCGTATGCGCGTCCGAGCGCGACCAGTAGGTCCATTCATTGCCGCCGCCGAGCACATCGAGACTGTCGACCCCGCCCGAGAACATCGCTGTCAGCGGCGAGGCATGCATCTCGCTTTCATGAAGCTGCACCAGTTCCTCATCGGCCAGCAGCAGCTTTTCCTCGCGGATATGGCTGCGCTGGGGGCGGAAGAAACACTCGGCCGCGCGCAGCACCTGCGGGTCGTCGCACCCATCGAGCGCATTGCGCAGGATCAGTTGCACAAGCTGGCCCATGAGCACTTGCGGCAGCGTGATCGCCTCGGCCACGATGCGCGCATAGCCCTGCTCGATCGTGCCCGCGGCGATCAGCGCATCGCGCATCCGCAGGAAATAGCGCCAGTTCTCCTGCGCATCGGGGTCCTGCAGCCCGGTCAGTTCCAGCACCGACACGGCCGCGCGGGGCCGGGCCAGCACCCGGGCATGCAGCGCGCGCTCGGCCGCGCAGGCCTCGGGCGGGGGCAGGATTTCCGGCCGCGCGAGCCAGGCGGTGATCAACTCGTCGGTCACCAGCATCCGGCCCGCGGGATCGAGCTGTGTCAGATGATGCCCCGAGGCGACCCAGAATTCCGGCATCACTCGCGCTCCCGGCCAGCATGAAGGGCGAAGAGATCGACCTCGTCTTCCTCGACGATGTGGAAGGCGCGCTCATGCCCCTGCAGATACTCGGCATCGAAAGCCGTTGTCTCGCGCGGGCGCAGCGTGCGGAACTGCTCGCGGATGTCCGCGCCGTCATGGCGGCGATGCAGCGCGATCAGCGTATTGAGCGGGTGGTCCTCGGCAAGGCTCTCGGACAGCGCAAGCTCTTCGCGCGCCGCCACGCGCGCCACCTCGATCGAGGGCGCGCCCATCTGCGCGACCAGCGCGGCGGCGAGGCGCTCGACCGCCTGCGCGTGCTCTGCCCCGGTGGCCTCCTGCACGGCAACCAGTGTGGAATGCCCGAAACTCTCGACCCCGAGGAAGCC
>SLKB01000190.1 GCA_007134805.1 Paracoccaceae bacterium | reverse complement strand
GCTGCAGGCGGCCGCGCGGCGTGATGCGGCCGAGGCCGCGCGCGACGCGATCGCTGCGCGCATCGGCACGGGCCTTGAAGTGCTGCAGGCGGCCCTGCGCGCGCTGGGCCGCGGCGCGGGCGCGGAGTATGCGACCTGCCTTGCCGAGGCCGAGGCCGTGCTGGCCATGGCGGCCGAGTTGCGCGCCTCGGCCCGGGCGCGCGCCGATCTTGCGGCGCGGGAAAAGGCAGTGGAGGAATGCGCGGCGCAGCGCGCGTCCTGGGAGGCGGACTGGGCGCGGCTGTGCGCCGAGGCGTCGATCGGCACGCATGATGCAGGCGCCGCGCCCGAGCCCGCGGCGATGCGCGCGATGCTCAAGGCCTTGGGCGAGCTGGAGGTGCTGGTCCCGCAGGCGCGCGCGCTGCGCCGGCGGATCGCCACGATGCAGGCCAATCGCGCGGATTTCGACGCCCTGCTTGCCCGCCACGCGGGCGCATTGGGGATCGCGGCGGAAGACGGGCGCTGGCCGCAGATCCGCGCGCGGCTGCGCGCCGCGCATGAGGCGCAGATCACGCGCGCAGCACGCATGCGCGATCTGGAGGCGGCCACGCGCGATCTGGAGGGGTTGCGCGCGCGCGGTGCAGCGCTGGAGGCGGCCCTGCGCCCGGTGCAGGCGCGGCTTGGCGCAGGTGATCTGGCGGAGCTTGCTGAGCGGATCGGGGCGATCGGGCGCGCCTGCGATCTGCGCGCTGAACTGGCCGAGGCGCGCGCCGAGCTGCAGGCGCATCTGGGCACGACAGACGCCGCGGCCGAGATCGCGCGGCTCGGCGCGCGCGATGAGGCCGAGTTGCGCGCCGAGGAGGCCGCACTCGCCGCCCGGCTGCGCGCCGAGGACACCCGCGCGCGCGAGACCTGGGCCGAGCTGGCGCGCTGCACTGCCGCAGTCGAGCAGGCCGGCAGCGATGCCGAGGCCGCGCGGCTGGAAAGCGCGCGCCAGACCCTGATGTTGCAGATCACCGACGAGGC
Source organism: Paracoccaceae bacterium (assembly GCA_007134805.1). Taxonomy (GTDB): domain Bacteria; phylum Pseudomonadota; class Alphaproteobacteria; order Rhodobacterales; family Rhodobacteraceae; genus Roseinatronobacter. The sequence goes on along the minus strand of SLKB01000190.1, from coordinate 3,521 downwards.
GCGGCGCTACCTCGCCCGGCAGGCCGGTGTGATTGCAGTCGAGCAGGCGCTGCGGCATTACCGCGACGAACACCGCTCGGGCATGATGGCGCAGGCGAGCGCGGCTTTCGCGCGGCTGACAGCGGGGCGCTATGCGCGCCTTTCGACCCGGGCCGAGGGCACGCGCGATCTGCTGATCGCGCAGCCGGCCACAGGGGGCGCGAAGCCGGTCGATACCTTGTCGAAGGGCACGCGGTTCCAGCTCTATCTGGCGCTGCGCATCGCGGGCTATCTGGAATTCGCGGCGAAAGGCGCCGTGGTGCCCTTCATCGCCGATGACATCATGGAGACCTTCGACGACACCCGCGCGCAGGCCGCCTTTGCCGCGCTCGCCGAGATGGCGCAGCATGGGCAGGTGATCTATCTCACGCATCATGCGCATCTGTGCGCGCTCGCGCGCGCGGCCTGCCCGGGCGTGCAGATCCACGAGATCGGCCCGCCCGGCTAGATGATTGTCAGCCTCGGGGCGCTCTGCTAGCGTCAGCCTTCCCGCCCGCCCGTGAGACGAGACGCCATGCCCGCCTTGCCCGCCCTGCGTCGCCTCCATGCCCTGCACTGGCTGGGTTTTTATGGTGGCGTGCTGCTGGCCTGGGCGGGGCTTTATGCGATGCAACTGCCCGCCGATCTGCTGGCGGCAGCCGAGTTCTACGGGGCCGAGTTCTGGGCCGCGCTCTGCACGGTCGAACCGGGGCTTGCCGGCGCGCCGAGTGTCTTCGTGATGTGGGCGCTGATGGCGGGCGCGATGATGGCGCCGACAGTGGTCCCTGCGCTGATGACCTGGGAGGATCTGCACCATGCGGGAGTGGGCGCGGGCTTCGCGGCACTGGTGCTGGGTTATCTGGCCGTCTGGCTGGGCTTTGCGGCGCTTGCCACTGGCGCACAGCTTGGCCTTGTGGGCCTGGGGCTGACCGATCCTTATGGCGGCAGCCAGAGCCGCTGGCTCTCGGCGGGGCTTCTGGGCGCGGCGGGCGCGTATCAATTTTCAACATGGAAGGCCGCCTGCCTGCTGAAATGCCGCCGGCCGCTTACATTTTTCATGCAATACTGGGATGAGGGGCCGCTGCGTATGGGGCTGCGGCTGGGGCTCGTGTGCCTCGGCTGCTGCTGGGCGCTGATGGCGCTGGGCCTGATCGGGGGGATGATGAGCCTTCTGTGGATGGGCCTTGCGATGGTGCTGATGCTGATCGAGAAACTGCCGCAGCTGGCTGGGTGGCTCAGCCGTCCGCTGGGGGTCGGGCTGCTCGCGGCCAGCGCGGCCGTGCTGGCTGTCTGAACGCAAGGGAGGGTTGCGGATGAACGAGAGTGCCACGTCACCGGCCACAGGGGCTGACGCGTCTGCCGGGGTTGCCCCCTGGGCGATCAGGGGGGAGCTGATCCTGAACTGCAACTGCACGGTCTTCTGCCCCTGTGTGGTAAGCCTCGGGAAGCACCCGCCCACCGAGGGCTATTGCCAGGCGTGGGCGGGCGTGCGCATCGATACGGGCCATCATGGCGAGACGGATCTGAGCGGGCTGAATGTGGGCCTGCTGCTGGAGATCCCGGGCCTGATGGCGCGCGGCAACTGGAAGGCCGCGGCCTTTATCGACGAGCGCGCCTCGGAGGCGGCCCATGCCGCGCTGGTGGCGATCTTCTCGGGGGCGGCGCGCGGCACGACAGGGCTTTTCGGGCTACTGGTGAGCGAATTCCTGGGCGCCGAGCGCGCGCCGGTCAGCTACGAGACCGAAGGCGACACGCGCCGGTTGATGGTCGGGCGCAAGATCCAGGGCGAGGTCGTGCCGGTGCGCGGTGCCGACCCCGCGCGCGAGATTGTCGTGACGAATACCGAATACTGGATGGGCCCCGATATCACCGTCGCCACGGCCACCAAGGGGCGCGTGCGCGCCTTCGGGCGGGTGTGGGATTTCGATGGCCGCTCGGCCGAGATCTGCCAGATCGACTGGAAAGGCCCGGGACGGTGAGCGGGGCGCGGCGCGCGGCGCGGTTGCAGCGGGCGCTGTTTTCCGACAGGGTCGCGGCCAGCAGGCCCGAGACGGCGCATGCCCTGCCGGGCGGAGGAACGCGGGCTGGATTCTGGAACGGACGGAGGACAGAGGATGACATTCAAGGCTTTGCTGGTCGAGAAGGATGACGCGGGCAAGACCCATGCCGCAGTGCAGGAACTGGGCGAGGACCGCCTGCCGCCGGGCGAGGTGACCGTCGCGGTGGAATATTCGACCGTTAACTACAAGGACGGGCTGTGCATCGGGCCGGGCGGCGGGCTGGTGCGGAACTATCCGCATGTGCCGGGGATCGATTTTGCCGGCACGGTCGAGGCGTCCGACGATGCGCGCTACGCGCCGGGCGACAAGGTGGTGCTGACCGGCTGGCGCGTGGGCGAGGCGCATTGGGGCGGCTATACGCAGAAGGCGCGCGTCAAGGCCGACTGGCTGGTGCCGCTGCCCGAGGGGCTGACAACGCGGCAGGCGATGGCCGTGGGCACGGCCGGGTTCACCGCGATGCTGGCCGTGATGGCGCTTGAAGATCACGGGCTCGCGCCCGGTGCGGGGCCGGTGCTGGTCACGGGGGCCGCGGGCGGGGTGGGCTCGGTCGCGGTGGCGATCCTCGCGCATCTCGGGCATGAGGTCGCCGGTGTCACCGGGCGGCCCGAGACGGAAGAGTATCTGCGCAGCCTTGGTGCCAGCCAGATCGTCGCGCGCGAGAGCATCAATGAAACTGTCAAGCGCCCGCTCGAATCCGAGACCTGGGCGGGCTGCGTCGATGCGGTGGGCGGCGCGATGCTGGCGCGGGTGCTGGGGCAGATGAAATATCGCGCCTCGGTCGCGGCGGTGGGGCTTGCGGGCGGGGCGGATCTGCCGGCGACCGTGATCCCGTTCCTGTTGCGCGGGGTCAACCTGCTGGGGATCGATTCGGTGCTGCAGCCCTACGAGAACCGCATGCGCGCCTGGGACCGGATCGCGCGCGATCTGCCGATGGACAAGCTCGAGGCGATGATCCAGCCTGCCACGCTTGACGATCTGCCGCGCCTGGGCGCCGAGATCCTGAAAGGTCAGATCAAGGGCCGTGTCGTGGTCGATGTGAACGGCTGACGCTGGACCGCGCGGCGGCATCGCCGCGCGAGCGCCCGCGACGGGTGCCGGAGGCACCTTGAGCGGGCGCTGCCTGCGCCCAGGCGCGGGCGGACCATCGCCGCCCGCGCAATTTCCCCCTGGGATCAACGCGATCCTGTCTCAGACCGGCTGCAGGATCATCACCACGACTGTGTAGACAGCCGTTCCGACGAAGAACCCCAGCACGAGCCATAACCGCAGCGTATCCATCTGCGCGCTCCTTCATGCATGTGACGATGATATGCTCACTGGGCAGCTGGACTGCCCCGCATCATGCAGGCTGCGGAGGCGCGCGCGGCTGGGGGCGGAATCTGATCCGGCCATGGCGGCCGGGCGCCTGCGCCGCATGGCGCAGCAGGCCTGCCGCGCCCTGCG
>SLKB01000298.1 GCA_007134805.1 Paracoccaceae bacterium | reverse complement strand
CCCGCACCCGCTCCCGCGCCGACAGCGCCCTCGCAGGAAGTCGACACTTTCGGCGATTTCGGCGCCACGGGCACCATGTCCGAGGGCGCCGAGCAGGCCTGTATCGCGGCGGGCCGCGAGCGGGGCTTGCAGGTCATGGGGGTTGCAGGCTCGCGCGCGGTCACGACATCGGAGGGCGCGCCCGCGCAGGATGTGATGCTGCGGGTCAGCCGGGATGGCGCGCAGATCGAAGTGCGCTGCAACTATGTCGCCGAGACTGGCATGGCGCGGATCATGCTGATCTAGAACGCTTTTCGAGCCTTGCGCCCGGCCGGTGGGAAGCGCCCGCTCGGGGTGCCGCTGGCACGCCTCGCGGGCGCTCGCCCCTGCGTGGCGCAGGGGCGGGACATGTGGCAGCGCCAGTGAACCGGACCTGTCATCAGGCCGGTTGCAGCGCCTGCGAAAATGAAAAAGCATTTCACAGAGTGAAAAAAGGCCACCACGGAGCACTGCGCACAGCGGCGGATTCTGAAAAATGATTTCGCACAGTGAAAAAAGCGCCCGCCGCGCGGCCGCGCAGGGCGCGGCAGCTGACAGGCTTTGTCACGGGGTGAAGAACTGGAGGCGAGTACCGGAATCGAACCGGTGTACACGGATTTGCAATCCGCTGCGTAACCACTCCGCCAACTCGCCTCTGAGCGCGTGCTTATGCCACGTGGCCGAGTCTCGTCAAGGGCGCATCATGACCATCGGGCCGATATTGCGCCCCGCCAGAAGATGGACATGCAGGTGCGGGACCTCCTGCACCCCGTCGGACCCCGCATTCGCGATCAGCCGGTAGCCTGCCCCGCCATCGCCCGGGGCCACCCCAAGCTCGGTGCACAGCCGGCCGAGCGTGCGGGTGAAATCCACGATCTCGGGCTCGGAGGCGGCTTGCGCGAAATGGTCGTAGCAGACGTAGGGGCCTTTCGGGATCACCAGCACATGATGCGGGGCCTTGGGGGCGATGTCGCTGAAGGCGAGCGTGTGCTCGGTCTCGAGCACGCGCTTGCAGGGGATCTCGCCGCGCAGGATCCTGGCGAAGACATTCTGGTCGTCGTAGCTGTAGCTGCTCATGGGCCGCGTCCTTCGCTTATGGGCCAGTGTCAGGCGGCGCTGCCATCCCAGCCGGAGACGGATTTGACCTCGAGGAAATCCTCGATCCCCCAGACCCCGCCTTCGCGCCCGTTGCCGGACTGCTTCATGCCGCCGAAGGGCGAGCCCGCGCCGCGCGACTTGCCGTTCATCTCGACCATGCCCGAGCGCAGCTTGCGCGCGAGCCGGTTGCGCCGTGCGCCGTCCTGGCTCTGGACGTAGTTGGTGAGCCCGTAGGGGGTGTCATTGGCGATGCGGATGGCCTCGTCCTCGGTCTCGAAGGGGATGATCGAGAGCACGGGGCCGAAGATTTCCTCGCGCGCGATGGTCATGTCGTTATGCACATCGGCGAAGACCGTGGGGCGGACGAAATAGCCGCGATTGAAGCCTTCGGGCCGGCCCAGCCCGCCGGCGGCGAGGCGCGCGCCCTCGTTGATGCCGGTCTCGATAAGGCCTTGCACCTTCTCGAACTGCGCGGCCGACACGAGCGGGCCGATATGACGCCCCTTCTCGGAGGCGAGTCCCACTTGCGTGGCCTCGGCCGCAGCCACCGCGGCGTCGACCGACTGGTCGTAGATCTCGCGCTGCACGAGCATCCGCGTCGGTGCATTGCAGGACTGGCCGGTGTTCTGGAAGCAATGCATCGCGCCGCGCCGGACGGCCTTGTCGTCGGCATCGGCGAAGATGATGTTGGCGCCCTTGCCGCCGAGTTCGAGATGCACGCGCTTGAGGCTTTCGGCCGCGTTCTTGGAAATCGCGATTCCCGCGCGGGTGGAGCCGGTAAAGCTGACCATGTCGACCTCGGGGTGGCGCGAGAGTTGCGTGCCCACACCCGCGCCATCCCCGTTCACGAGGTTGAACACGCCCGGCGGCGTGCCCGCCTCATGCAGGATCTCGGCGAAGATCATCGACGAGACCGGCGCGATTTCGGAAGGTTTGAGCACCATCGTGCAGCCCGCGAGCAGCGCCGGGATCACCTTGAGCGTGACCTGGTTCATCGGCCAGTTCCAGGGCGTGATGAGCGCGCAGACGCCCACGGCCTCGCGGAGGATGCGGTCATCGGGGGCGTGATCGCCCAGGGGTTCGATGAAGCGGACATGCTCGAACGCCTTGATGAAATTCTTGATGTGGGAGTAGCCGGCGGCAGCCTGCGAACTGGTCGCAAGGTCGATCGGCGCGCCCATTTCCTGGCTGATCGCTTTCGCCATATCCTCGGCGCGCGCGCCGTAGCATTCGAGGATGCGCGTGACGAGGGCCAGCCGGTCGGCCGGGTCGGTATACATCCAGCCGGGCAGGGCGGCGCTGGCCGCGGCGACGGCAAGGTCGGTATCGGCCTCGGCCCCGAGCGAGATCACCGCGAAGGCGTCTTCGGTCGAGGGGTCGATCACCTCGAGATCCTGGCCCGCGAGCGGGTCGGTCCAGGTTCCGTCGATATAGAATTGGCGTTTGTCCAGCATTGCGCGCACTCCCTTGTCGTTGGGCTACATCTGGCACTGGCCGGGCGCGGGTGCAAGGGCGCGCTTACAACTCGTCCTCTTGCATCGTCAGCCGGGCGGGGGCGGTCTCGGCGCTCAGATCCTCGGTGGAGAGCGGCGCGCGCGGGCGGGCGAGGCGGTTGCGGATCACCCAGTGCAGGCGATGCTCGGCCCGGGTGATGGCGACATAGGCGAGCCGTTTCCACAGCGGCAGCCCGGCCTCGGACCGGCCGGCGCGCGCGGCGGCGTAGAGATCGGGGGCGAAGACCTGCACATCGGGCCATTGCGAGCCCTGCGCCTTGTGGATGGTGCAGGCGGCGCCATGCACGAAAGCCGCGCCCATGGTTGCGGCATAGGGGATGACGGGCTCTTCATCGGGATCGGTCTCGATCTTGATGATCGAGGCGACCGAGATCTGCGGCTCTTCGGCGCCGAAGATGTGCAGCCGCGAGAAGCCGGGCTTGCGGCCGGGGCCGAGATAGACGACCTGCGCGCCCTTGATCAGGCCGCGCGCCTCGAGGTCGATGCGGCGCTTGCGGTGCTTGAGCGGCAGCTCCAGCCCGTCGCAGATCAAGGGCTCGCCGGGGCTGAGCGCGGCCTCGGGCGCGTCATGCGCGCGCCGGAAGGCGTTGATCAGCCGCAGCCGCGTCACATTGCGCCATACGAGCACCGGCGAGCGCGCCATGAGGTCGCTGTCCACCCGTTCGGCCATCTGCACGCGCGGGTCGCGCGCGGCGGCTGCGGCGACGCGCTGCTCGAAATCCTCGAACTCCAGATCGGGCTCGGCGAGCGCATGGGCGAGATCGAGGATCGGGTTGCCCTCGGCCTGGCGGTGAATGCGCGACAGTTCGAGCCGCGCGGGCGCGGGCAGCGTGTCGAACACCATCTCGCCCGACTGGCCGACGGGGGCAAGCTGCGCGGGGTCGCCAAAGAGGATCAGCGTCGAGAACAGCTCGCGCAGATCGTCGAGTTGGCGGGCATCCAGCATTGAGCTTTCATCGACAAAGCCGATATCGAGCGGCTCGTCGCGCCGCTTCCAGCCGGTGATGAAATCCGACCCGCGCAGCCCCGCCGCGGCCAGCGCCCCGGGGATGGATTTGACCTGCGCGTAGAAGGCCTGGGCACGGTCAAGGGCCGTGTCGCTCAAGCCCTCGACACTGGGGCGGGGGCGGTTGCCGGCGAGCCATTCGGCGATCTTCTCGTATTCGGGGTCATAGACGGGCGTGTAGAGGATGCGGTGGATGGTCGTGGCCGGCACGCCGCGCCCGCGCAGGACGCTCGCGGCCTTGTTGGTGGGGGCGAGCACAGCGAGGCTGCGCCGCTCGCGCCGGCGGCGGGCCTCATAATCGCCCGAGACGATCTCGACCCCTGCATCGATCAGGCGGCGGGTGAGCGCGGCCAGCAGCATCGTCTTGCCCGATCCCGCCTTGCCCATGATCGCGAGCGTCTGGGCCGCGCCCTCCTGCGCGGGCAGGCAATGGCCGGCGTCCAGATCGATGCCGGCCGCGGTGAGGATGGCCGCGACCCGGTCCCAGGCCTGGGCCTGATCGTCGGAGAACTGAAGCGCGGGCACGGTCATCGGGCCTGTCTAGTCGATCCGGGCGGGGCGAGAAAGGGCCCTGTCGCGCGGGGTGTCACTTGCTGGGAAAGCGGCGTCGCTCGTCGCGGTTCTCGCGGTAGACATCTTCCTGTGAGGCGATCTCTGCATGGGCGAGGTGGATGGCCGTCTCGAGATGATCCGCCAGCATCGGAAGCCCTGATTGTTCGGCATGTGAACGCAATTCGGTCAGGGTTTCGATCAACCAGGCATGTGACACAGAACACACTCTCCACAGGGCGCGCGCGATACATATACGGCCCGACTTTCTCATTCTTACCACATGTGGGGTGCCAGGGCGCCAGAAATCCTAACAGCCTGTTCGAAAAAAAACCGCCCGGCAATGTGCCGGACGGTTTTTTTCGCGGATGCGCGCCTTCGACGCAACGGTGCCGACGGGCTCAGCCCCTGGTGCCGGCCTCGAGCGCGTCCTCGAAGGTGCGCAGGCCGGGGCGGGGGGCTTGCACCAGCACGGCCATGTTACCGGGCTTGTGCTCGTTGCGGTACATCTTCAGATGCGCCTGCGGGATCTCGTCCCAGGGGAAGACCTCGGACATGCAGGGGTCGAGGCGGCGCTCGATCATCAGCTGGTTGGCGGCCGAGGCCTGCTTGAGATGCGCGAAATGCGAGCCTTGCAGGCGCTTCTGGTGCATCCACATGTAGCGGACATCGAAGGTGCAGTTGAACCCCGACGTGCCCGCGCAGATCACCACCATGCCGCCTTTCTTGACGACCAGCGCCGAGACCGGGAAGGTCGCCTCGCCCGGATGCTCGAACACCATGTCGACATTCACGCCCTTGCCGGTGATGTCCCAGATCGCCTTGCCGAACTTGCGGGCTTCCTTGAGCCAGTCATTGTATTCCGGTGTATTGACCTTGGGCAGCTGGCCCCAGCACTTGAACTCCTTGCGGTTGATCACCCCCTTGGCGCCCTGATCGAGGACGAATTGCCGCTTGCTCTCGTCCGAGATCACGCCGATGGCATTCGCGCCGGCGGTGTTGGCCAGCTGGATCGCATAGGACCCAAGGCCCCCCGAGGCGCCCCAGACCAGCACGTTCTGCCCCGGTTTCAGGTCATGCGGCTCATGGCCGAAGAGCATCCGGTAGGCCGTAGCCAGGGTCAGCGTGTAGCACGCCGATTCTTCCCAGGTCAGATGCTTGGGGCGCGGCATCAGCTGCTGGGCCTGCACATTGGTGAATTGCGCGAACGATCCGTCGGGCGTCTCATAGCCCCAGATCCGCTGGCTGGGCGAGTACATCGGATCGCCGCCATTGCAATGTTCGTCATCGCCATCGTCCTGGTTGCAATGGATCACGACCTCATCGCCCACTTTCCAGCGCTTGACCTTGTCGCCCACGGCCCAGACGATCCCCGAGGCGTCGGAGCCTGCGATATGGAAAGGTGCCTTGTGGACATCGAAAGGCGAGATCGGCTGCCCGAGGCCGGCCCAGATCCCGTTATAGTTCACGCCCGCGGCCATCACCAGGACCAGCACTTCGTTGCTGTCGGGGGTGGGGGTATCGACCACCTCGACCAGCATCGCCTGATCGGGCTCGCCATGGCGTTCGCGGCGGATGGCCCAGGCATACATCTGCTTGGGGACATAGCCGAGCGGGGGCATCTCGCCGATCTCGTAGAGGTCTTTTTCAGGGGCATCGTAAGCGGCAATGCCGGTCTGCACGTCCAGAGCCATCAGGGCCTCCATTCCAAATGATTTCAGGCCACAGCCCCCGGGGCTTTCTGCACCGCAGAAGGACATGTAGCGCTCGCAGCATGGATACGGGGCGATGCGCAACAATGCAACCCTGTTTTGATGTTTTTGGTAATAATATGTCTCGCGGGATTCAGGCGCCCGGTTTGTCAAGCTGCATATGGTCTTGGGGCGCGACGCCCTGCGGTGCGCTCAGCCGCTGCAGGACAGAGGCCGCGTAATAGCCCAGAACCCCTTCTTCGCCGGGGCTGATCTGGACCCGGTCGCCCTTGAGGGTGACGATGCCGCGCAGCGCAAGGCCGGCAAGCCCGGCCTCGACAGCCTCGCGCGGGGTGCCGTCGAAATGCCGCCAGGCGCGGCGGGCCTCGAGCGCGTCGCAAAGCCGGGCTGCCTCTTCGGCGAGCTGATCGCGGGTGCACAGCCCCTCCTGTCGCACCAGCGCCGCCGCGGCAAGCGGCAGCGGCAGGATCGGGACCGCGGCGCGGATGCGCTCCATGAGCTCTGCGGCCAGCGCCTCGGTGCCGACGCCGGGATGGTCCTTGAAGTAGGCGCGCAGCGACAACGGCGCGCCGTAGCAGACAGCGGCCACGCCAAACGGCGTGAAGCGCTTGCGCAGCTTCTGCCACAGGATGCGCAGCGTGAAGCCCAGCACCACCTTTGCGCGGATCGGAAAACGGCGGATGCCCTGCATGCCGGCAGTGATCAGCACCCGGTCCTCGAGCACGCGGTCATAGTTCAACGCCACGGGCACGAAGACCACATCCTGCCCCGCATTCGGGTTGAAGCCGCGCACGATGTAATGCAAAAGCCCGATCCGCGCATTGCCGACCGCGCCATTGAGCGAGAGCCCGCCTTCGGGGAAGATCGCCTGCGTGGTGCCCTGTTCGACCGACATCTGCACATAGCGCGCGAGGATCGCGCGGTAGAGCGGGTTGGAATAGCGCCGGCGGATGAAATAGGCGCCCATCGCGCGAATCAGCGCCTTCAGGGGCCAGACCCGCGCCCATTCGCCGACCGCGTAGCTCAGCGCCGAGTGTTTCGACGCAAGCCAGGTGATCAGCACGTAATCCATGTTCGAGCGGTGGTTCATCACGAAGACCACGGCCGCGCGCCGGTCGATCTGCGCAAGTGCCGGCTGATCCGCCCCGCCGAGGCGGACATGATAAAGCCCCTGGCTGATGCGCTGGGCAAGCTTGATGGCAAAGCCGAAATAGGTGGCGGTGGAAAATCCCGGCACGATCTCGCGCGCGTAGGAGCGGGCCTTCTCGAAGGCCACATTGGGCGGCACGCCCTCGTCATCGGCATAGGCGCGCACGGCCTCCATCACCTGCGCGTCATAGATCAGGCGTGTGACCTGATCCTGCCGGCGCATGATGCGGAACGGCTCGATCGGGCGCTCGAGCCGCTCATTGAGCCGTGCGACCGCGCGCTCCATCCGGCGGCGGAAGAACCAGCGCACCGAGGGGAACAGGAAATGCGACGCAAAAGTGACGGCCGCGAAGGCCAGCACCAGAATCAAGGACCAGAGAGGAAGCTCAATCGGCTGGAACATGGGCGCAATCTGGCATCAATGCGCGGCATGGTAAATCCCGCTTGGTGCCTTCCGCGCGCGGGCAAAGGGGCTGCGCCCGCCCCTGCGGTCGCAGGGGCAGCGGCCGCGAGGCGTGCTTCAGCACCCCGAGTGGCCGCTCCCCCCGGTTGCAAGGCGCGCGCGCCTTGCAACAAAAAAGCCCCGGCGTCTTGAAGGGCGGGCGCCGCGCCGCGTCAGCCGACCAGTTCGAGGCCCGAAAAGAAATAGGCGATCTCGAGCGCGGCGGTTTCCGGCGCGTCCGAGCCATGCACCGAATTCTCGCCCACAGATTGCGCGAATTCCGCGCGGATCGTTCCGGGGGCGGCATCGGCGGGGTTGGTCGCGCCCATGACTTCGCGGTTCTTGCCGATCGCACCCTCGCCTTCGAGCACCTGCACGACGACAGGGGCTGATGCCATGAACTCGCACAGCTCATCATAGAAGGGGCGTTCGGCATGGACCTCGTAGAACTTGCCGGCCTGCGCGCGGGTCAGGTGGATGCGCTTCTGCGCGATGATGCGCAGGCCCGCTTCCTCGAACTTGGCGTTGATCTTGCCGGTCAGGTTGCGGGTGGTGGCGTCGGGTTTGATGATCGAAAGCGTCCGCTCGATGGGCATGTGATGTTCTCCAGAAAGACTGTCAGGGCAGGGTTCGCCCAAGCCGCGCAGCCCTTAGCATGGCCAGGTGACAGAGGAAAGATGCGAGCCGCGCGCGTGTCACGGCGCGAGCTGCCCCCAGAGGTCGTAGTCGCTGGCCTCATCGACCTCGACAGTGACGATATCGCCGGGGCTGAGCGCCTCGGTGCCCGCGTCGATGAAGAGATTGCCATCGATCTCGGGCGCGTCGCCCCTGGTGCGGCAGGTGGCGATGCCGTCTGCGTCGATCTCGTCGACGATCACCTGCAGGCGCTGGCCCAGTTTCGCGGCAAGCTTCGCCTCGGAAATGGCTTGCGCCTTTTCCATGAACCGCGCGAAGCGGTCTGCCTTGATCTCGGGGGGCACATGATCAGGCAGCGCGTTCGACCGCGCGCCGGCCACGTTTTCATACTGAAAGCAGCCCACCCGGTCGAGCTGTGCCGCGTCCAGCCAGTCCAGCAGATGCTCGAACTCGGCCTCGGTCTCGCCGGGATAGCCGACGATGAAGGTCGAGCGCAGCGTGATCTCGGGGCAGATGGCGCGCCATTCCGCGATGCGCTCCAGTGTCTTTTCGCCTGCCGCAGGCCGCGCCATGCGCCGCAGTGTGTCGGGATGGGAATGCTGGAAGGGGATGTCGAGATAAGGCAGCACCAGCCCCTCGGCCATCAGCGGGATCAGCGCGCGCACATGCGGGTAGGGGTAGATATAGTGCAGCCGCACCCAGGCGCCGAGGCTGCCCAGATCGCGCGCGAGATCGGTGATATGGGCGCGGTGGCCCTTGTCGCGCGCATGCTTCAGATCAACCCCGTAGGCAGAGCTGTCCTGGCTGATCACCAAAAGCTCGCGCACGCCCGCGCCAACCAGCCGCTCGGCCTCGCGCATCACGGCATGGGCGGGGCGCGAGACAAGGCGGCCGCGCATGTCGGGGATGATGCAGAACTTGCACTTGTGGTTGCAACCTTCTGAAATCTTGAGATAACTGTAATGACGCGGGGTCAGTTGCACGCTCTGCGCGGGCATCAGGTCGAGGAACGGGTCGGGCTGGGGCGGGACTGCTGCATGCACTGCGTCGAGCACTTGCTCGTATTGATGCGGGCCCGTGACGGCGAGCACCTTCGGGTGCGCGCCCGTGATGTAATCAGGCTCGGCGCCGAGGCAGCCGGTGACGATGACGCGGCCGTTCGCGGCAAGCGCTTCGCCGATCGCGTCGAGCGATTCCGCCTTCGCGCTGTCGAGAAACCCGCAGGTGTTGACGATCACTGCATCGGCGCCGGCGTAATCGGGGCTGATGCCGTAGCCTTCGGCGCGCAGGCGGGTGAGGATGCGCTCGCTGTCCACCAGCGCCTTGGGGCAGCCGAGCGAGACCATGCCGATGGTCGGCTGGCCGGGGCGCGGGCTGTCGGGCAGGCGCGCGCGGGGGGCAAGGTCGGGGCGAAGCTGGGGCGGGTTCTGGCTCATCCGCGGGCATATAACGCCTGGGCGGACGCGCGGAAAGCCCTCTCAGGCCGCACGGCGCCGGCCCAGCACGGACCCGCCCAGCCGGCGCGCGAGCCGCCAGAGCACTGCATGGCCCAGATCGGCATAATCCTTCTCGCCCGCCAGCAGTTGCAGATAGGAGTGCGACATCGAGGGGTTCCGCTCGACCGCGCGTGGGAAATAGTGGCGGATCGGCCCTGCATAGATGAGCGCGCGAATGCGGATCGCGGCGCGCATCTCGCCGTGGATATAGGCAAGCCGGCGCTGATAGGCCGGCAGGGCCTGCGCGCCGCCCGCGAGCGCCTCGGCCGCGGCCTCGCCCGCGTACTGGCCTGATTTCAGTGCCCAGGCGATGCCCTCGCCAGTGATCGGGTCCACGAGACCTGCCGCATCGCCGACCAGCAGCACGGCGCCGCGCCCGGGCACCTTGCGGTATTCGCCAAAGGGCAGGAAGGCGCCCTTGCAGCGCAGGCGCGGGCTGTCGGCCAGATGCGGGGCGTGCTGCGCGAGGTAGCGCTGGAAATGCGCCTTCATGTCGGGGTTGCGCGCATGCACCCCGCCGACGCCCAGCGTGATCGAGCCATGTTTCGGGAAGACCCAGCCATAGCCCCAGTTGGCCGCGCCGAGGTCGATCTCGGTGGTGTTGTCGGGGGTGAGGTCGCGGTCGAGTTCGACCTCGAGCCCGAAGCCGATCTTTTCTGGATCGAAGGCGCGCCCGTAGAGCGCGCGGGCAACGGCCGAGTTCGCGCCATCCGCACCGATCAGGAGGCGCGCGGTCAGGCAGCGGCCATCGGCGAGTGTGACCGAGGGTGCCTCGGTGTCGATGGCGGTGATCCTTGCGGGCGCGAAGACCTGCGCGCAGGAGGCGGCCGCGCGCGCGTGCAGCGCCGCGTCGAAGTCGCGCCGCATGGTCATGTGCAGCCGCGGCGCGTCCTCCTGCCCGCCGATGGGGCGGCCGGCGAAGGTCAGGCGCACGCGGGTCGAGGGCAGGAAGAGGTCCGGGCCAGTGGGCAGATCGAAGATCTCGGCAAGGTAGCGCGCCGAGCGGCCAGTGACGCCGCCGCCGCAGAGTTTCTCGCGCGGGAAGGCGGATTTGTCGACGAGCGCGACCGAGAGCCCCGCCTTCGCGGCCGTGAGCGCGGCTGCGCTGCCGGCAGGTCCGGAGCCGATGACGACAACGTCGAAGTGCTGCATATGCCTGCCTTTCCGAGCGGGGTGTGCTGTGCGGGGGCGCCTGAGAGTGTTCATACTGGCTGTCGGGCGGTCAGGCCAGCGATGATCGGTTCTCTGAGGGCGGCGGGGCGCGCTTTTGCCCATATCGCGGGCAATGTGGCAACAGGGGCACGGGTCAGGGCAGCGCGGGCGCGCAAGGGGTGGCGCGCAGTGCGGCATCGATCTCCCAGGCGGCGGGCGGGGCCATGCGCGCGCGCAGCCGCCCCAGCCGCCAGGCCGGCTCGACAGAGGGGTCATGCGGCGCGCGCGGTGCCGGGACAGGGGCCAGATGCCAGCGGCTTTCGACCCCCGGCGTGCCGCCCGCGCCCGGGGTCAGCAGCAGCATCGTGAGCCCGGCCTGCCTTTGCGCGCTGCGCCGCCGTTCCAGCCCCGCCTCGGCCGCGAGATGCAGCCGGCGCAGCGGGGTCATGGCGGGCGGGTCGGGCAGTTCGGCCACCACAAGCGCGCAGGCGCCCGTGCGCAGCGCCTCTTCGGCGCAGGCAAGGATCTCGGACGCCCGCGCAGGCTCGACGATGATCAGCGCGTCGGGGCTGGCAAACGCGCGCAGGCCCTGCGGGCAGAGCCGGTCGGGGTTCCAGCGCGGGCGGATCCAGATCACGGGCGCGTCGGGCGCGAGTTGCGCCATCATCCAGGCCGCGAGCACCCGCCGCGCCGGTCCGCAGCCTTCATGCGCGCGCCCGGGCACGAGCCGCAGCACCTGCGCCAGGGGCACGGCAGAGGGGTGAGGGAGTGCGATGTTCTTCATATGTTCCATTCTAGCGCCGCGCCATCCTGCTGCAAGCATTTTGTCGCCCTCAAACATGCGTCAGGGGCTGCGCGCCGGCCCGGAGCCTGCTATCGCTCGATCCTGAGATCCTGAACGGAGCTGTCCCATGCCCTTCTCCATACCCCCGTCCTTTCCCATGACCTTGCCGCGCGCCTGTCTCCTGCCGGTTGTCCTGCTTCTGGCGGCCTGCCAGATCGAGGCGCCCGACGCCGCGCCGGAGGATCCCGCCGCGTCCTGCGCGGCGCCCCAGCTGCAACAATTCGTCGGCCAGCCGCTGGCGCGGGTGAGCGCCCTGTCGCTGCCGCCCGGCACCCGGATCATTGCCCCGGACACAGCAGTGACGATGGATTATCGCCCCGAGCGGCTGAATATCGAGCATGATGCGACCGAGGTGGTCACGCGGGTGTACTGCGGCTGAACTGGGGCATTCCCCCGCGCCCGATCTCGGCCTAGAGTGCCGCGCGAGGGACTGAACAGAAAAGGCGCAATGATGCAGAAACTGAAGCTCGGCCAATCGGATCTGATGGTGTCGGAATATTGCCTTGGCACCATGACCTATGGCAGCCAGACCGACGAGGCGGATGCGCATCGCCAGCTCGACATGGCCTGGGAGCATGGCATCAACTTCCTTGATGCCGCCGAGATGTATCCGGTCAACCCCGTGACCTTCGAGACTGCAGGGCTGACCGAGGAGATCGTGGGCCGCTGGATTACCGCGCGCAAGCCCGCGGATGCAGTGATCGCGACCAAGATCACGGGCGTGGGCTCGGTTGCGGTGCAGGATCGCGCACCGATCACGGCCGCGCGTATGCGTGCGGCGGTCGAGGCGTCCTTGCGGCGGCTGCAGGTGGAGTGCATCGACATCTACCAGCTGCATTGGCCCAATCGCGGCTCGTATCATTTCCGCAAGAGCTGGCAGTTCGACCCCTCGGGCCAGGACCGCGCCGCGACAGTGGCGCATATGCTCGAGATCCTGGAGCTTGCGCGCGATCTGATCGCCGAGGGCAAGATCCGGCATCTGGCGCTGTCAAACGAATCGGCCTGGGGGCTTGCGATGTGGGTGCGCCTCGCCGATGAGCACGGGCTGCCGCGGGTGCTCAGCGTGCAGAACGAATATTCGCTGCTGTGCCGGATCTTCGATCTCGACCTTGCCGAGGCCTGCGTGAACGAGGATGTGCCCCTCCTGGCCTTCAGTCCGCTGGCCGCGGGGCTGCTGACCGGGAAATATGCCGGCAATGTGACGCCCGAAGGCTCGCGCCGCGAAGGCAACCCCGATCTGGGCGGGCGGATCACGGGGCGGGTGTTCGAGGCGGTCTCGGGCTATATGGCGGTTGCCCATGAGGCGCAGATCGACCCGGTGCATCTGGCGGTGCAATGGACGCGCACGCGGCCTGCCACCACGCTTCCGATCATCGGGGCGACCACGTCCGAGCAACTGGCGCATCTGCTGGGCGGGGTGGGAATTGCGATCCCGGAGGAGATTCGCGCTGCGATCGACCAGCTCAATCGCGCGATGCCGCAGGTCTATTGATGCTGGCCGGGATCCGGGGGGTGCTTTTCGACAAGGACGGCACCCTGTTCGATTTCTCGGAAAGCTGGTCGGGATGGGCGGCGGGGCTGCTCGAGGATCTGTCCGCGGGGGATGAGGGGCGCGCCAGCGCCATGGCGGCGGCGATCGGATTTGACCGCGCGGCGGGGCGTTTTGAGCCTACCTCGCCAGTGATCGCGGGCACGCTCGACGAGGCCGCCATGTGTCTGGGCGGGCATCTGCCGGAGCTGTCGCATGCCGAGCTGACGCGCTATCTGCTGGAGAGTGCTGTGCGCGCCGAGATGGTCGCACCGGTCCAGCTTGGCCCGTTCCTGCGCGAACTGCGCCTGCGCCAATTCGCGCTGGGCGTGGCCACCAATGATGCCGAGGCCGCCGCGCGCGCGCATCTGACCCGCGCGGGCGTTCTGGCCGAGTTCACCGCCGTGCTGGGCTATGACAGTGGCTTCACGCCCAAGCCCGCGCCCGACATGCTTCTCGAATTCGCCGCGCGCGCCGGGCTCGCGCCGGCGCAGGTGGTGATGGTGGGCGACAGCACGCATGACCTGATCGCCGGGCGCGCGGCGGGCATGGTCACAGTGGGCGTGCTGACCGGGATGGCCCCGGCTGAGGTGCTCAGCCCGCATGCCGATCTGGTGCTGCCGCATATCGGCCATCTGACCGAGCATCTGTGAGCGCGCTGTCAGGCGCGCGTGTCGATCCAGATCGTCACCGGCCCGTCATTGACCAGATGCAACTCCATCTCGGCCCCGAAGCGCCCGGTCTCGACGCTTGTGCCGAGCCCGCGCAGCGCGTCCGCCACGGCAAGATAAAGCGCCTCGCCCTGATCGGGCGGGGCCGCGCTTGAAAAGCCGGGGCGGTTGCCGCTGCGCAGATCGGCGGCGAGGGTGAACTGGCTGATGACCAGCGCGGCCCCGCCTGTCTGGGCGAGCGCGCGGTTCATCTTGCCTCCGGCGTCGCGGAAGATGCGCAGCTTGTGGATCTTGCTGGCAAGCCTGTGCGCGTCGGCCTCGGTGTCGCCCTGCATGGCGCAGACCAGCACCACGAGGCCCGGGCCGATCGCGCCGATCACCGCGCCGCCGGCCTCGACCCGCGCCTGGCTGACGCGTTGGACAAGGGCGCGCATGTCAGATCTCGGTGGCCCAGGGCGGGTTGGCGCCCGCGCGCGACACTGTGACCGCGGCGGCCCGCACCCCGAGGGCGAGCGCGTCCTGCAAGGGCGCGGCCCCCGGATCCTTGAGCACGCGCTTGTCGAGCGCGCCCGCGCGGTCGAGCGCGGCAAGAAAGCCCGCATTGAAGGTGTCGCCCGCCCCGACGGTATCGACCACCTGCGCCTTCGGGGCGGGCATGTGCGCCGCGTCCCCCTCCCAGAAGGCGCGCGCGCCCTGCGCGCCTTCGGTGACAATGACGATCCCCGGCCCTTGCGCGCGCAGCGCCCCCGCGCATTCCGCGGTCGCGCCTGCGCCGACCAGCCAGTGCAGATCCTCGTCCGACACCTTGACGATATCGGCCTGCGCGAGCATCGCGCCCAGCCGCGCGCGATAGGCTGCCTCATCGCGGATGAAATCGGGGCGGATATTGGGGTCGATCATCACGACGCGGCTGCCTGCGCGTGCCCCCAGCGCCTGCAGGCTTGCCCCGCAGGGATCGCCCACAAGCGAGATCCCGCCCAGAAAGAGCGCGCGCACCCTGTCGTCGAGCCGGGGCAATTCGGCCTCGGTCAGATCGCGCAGCGCGGTGGCGCGGTCGTAGAAGGCATAGCGTGCCTGCCCGTTCGTGAGCGTGACGAAGGCGAGCGTGCAGGGCCGGTCGACATCGGGCGAAAGGTCGTGGCGGACATGGGACGCTGCAAGCGCTGCGCGCAGCTGCGCGCCGAACATGTCATCCGAGAGCGGGCAGAAGAAGCCCACCTCGGACCCCAGCCGCCCCAGGGCGATGGCCGTGTTGAACACGGCACCGCCGGGATAGGGGACAAAGCCGTTCTCGCCGGCTTGTGTCGCGCGTGGCAACATGTCGATCAAGGCCTCGCCTGCACACAGGATCATCTTCGCCTCCCTCAGAAGCCGCCCAGTTCCGCGACATAGAAGGCCAGCGCGAGAAATGCCAGCCCGGCCAGCACGGCGCCTGCGATCTTGGCCCGGGACCAGGGCCGTTCGCCCTGCACGCGGCCGCTCTGACCATTGATGATAAAGCGGTAGCTGCGGCCGCGATAGCGATAGGCGGCCATCCAGATCGGCAGCAGCAGATGCTTGAAGCGCTCATCGGAAAAGTCAGTCTGCAGCGATGTGATTCGCTGCTCGTCCCCGCCGATATCGCGCGCGACATCGGCGCGGATCTGCTCCTCCATCCGCACTTTCGCGATCTCGAAGCTCTCGGGCAGATCGACGCTGTAGGCTTCGGCGCGGAAGCCCGAGAGGTAATCGGGCGTGTAGAGCTGCAGATCGGCGAGCGTCCAGGGCTCCAGCCGGCGGATCATCGGGCGCGGCAGCGTGGTCGAGGCCATGACGAGCAGATCGAGAAACTTCCGCGCGACCTTGCCGCGTGAGGGCTGCCAGCGCGTGCGCCGCACCCGCCGGGCTTTCTTGCCGATCCCGCTGGTGACATAGTAATGCGTGCCGCGCTGGCCGCTATAGCGCGTGCGGGTCGCCACATCGAAGGCCCAGTAGGGCAGGTAGAGCCCGCTGAGCCGTTCGCTGTCGCGCGCATAGGCTGCAAGCCCGGTGGGCGCGAACCACAACCCCTTGAGCCAGGCCCGCATCTTTTCCTGCGCGGCGCGCTCATCGAGCCGGAAGGGCAGGATCGCCTGCGGCTTGATGTGCCGGTTGGTGCCGGTATCCGTGACCACGGGGCTTGCGCAGAAGGGGCATTGGTCGGAATGGGTGTTGCGCTCGAATTCCACCTGCGCGCCGCAGGTGGCGCAATTGATCACGCGGGTTTCCTCGAACGCCGAGGGTGGCAGGCTGTTGGCGACGGCCTCGTGATAGTCGAGCGATTCGAGCACGCTGAGCCGCGTCGCGTCGTCGATCTGCGGGATGGGCTGGTCGTGCCCGCAATAGGCGCAGGTGAGGCTCGCCTGACCGGGGTCGAACCTCAGCACGGCCCCGCATTGCGCGCAGGGGAAGCGATGCTCCTGCT
>SLKB01000359.1 GCA_007134805.1 Paracoccaceae bacterium | reverse complement strand
GTCTATTGCGCGACCAAGCACGCGGTTGAAGGCATGACCAAGGCCATGGCGATGGAATGGGGCCCACACGGGATCCGCGTCAACACGGTCTGCCCGACCTTCATCCTGACGCCGCTGACACAGGCGACCTTTGATGACCCGGACCGCCGCGCATGGATCGAAAGCAAGATCAGGCTGGGCCGCGTGGGCGAAGTGCGCGATATCATGGGTGCAGTGCTGTATCTGGCCTGCGATGCCAGCGCACTGGTAACGGGCACGGCCCTGCGGGTCGATGGCGGGTGGACAGCGGGATGAGCGTGAGCGGCCGGGTAACAGCGCAGGATGTGGCCGAACTGGCGGGGGTCAGCCAGTCGGCGGTCAGCCGCGTTTTCACGGTCGGGGCCAGTGTCGCGCCGGCAACGGCGGCCAAGGTGCGCGCGGCGGCCGAACAGCTGGGCTACCGGCCCAATTCGCTGGCCCGCGCCATGATCACCGGCAAGAGCCGCATCATCGGGCTGGTCGTGGCCTATCTTGAAAACCAGTTCTACCCTGTCGCGCTGGAAAAGCTGAGCCGCGCGCTCGAAGCGCAGGGCTATCACGTGCTGCTGTTCATGGCCGCGAACACGGATGGCGAGATGGAGCGCCTGATCGAGGATCTGCTGGCCTATCAGGTGGATGGGATCATCACAGCCTCGGTCGCGATCAGCAATGACGTGACGCGGCGTTGTGCTGCAGTGGGCATTCCGCTGGTGATGTTCAATCGTGGCCAGCCGGAGTCGGGGCTGTCATCGGTGACATCGGCCAATGCGCTGGGCGGGCGCAAGGTGGCGCGGTTTCTGGTCGAAGGCGGCCACGAGCGCATTGCCCATATCAGCGGCTGGCAGGGCGCCAGCACGGGCCGCGACCGTGCGCGCGGCCTCTATGAGGGGCTCGCCGAGGCCGGCATGGAGGCGCATGCCGTGATCGACGGGATGTATGATCGCGAGATGGCCGCACGCGCGGCACGCGAGGTGATGCACGCGACCACCCCGCCCGATGCGATCTTCGTGGGCAATGACCATATGGCTTTCGCGGTCATCGACACCTTGCGCGCCATGGGTGTCGCGGTGCCGCAGGATGTGTCGGTGGTGGGCTATGACGATGTGCCCATGGCTGCCTGGGGCGCCTATGACCTCACGACCGTGCGCCAGCCGCTGATGCGCATGGTCGAAGCGACCGTGGAGACGCTGCTTGCCCAGATCAAGGATCCGGACCGTGCAGCGCAGAACCTTGAAATCGATGCGCCACTGATCACGCGCGGATCGGCCCGGCTGCCGGAGGGCGTGACATGAGCAATCTTTTCTGGGGGGAGTGGCAGGATTTTCCCGACTACATCACCGATATCACACGGCGCATCTGGGAAGGTCGGCAGATCGAGTCCCTGAACCGGCTTTACGCGCCTTCCATTCCCGTGCGCACGCCGATGGGGGTCAGCCGCGGCAATCAGGGCGTGATCGCGTCGACCATGGCGACGCTGGCGGAATTCCCCGACCGCGCGCTTCTGGCAGAAGACGTGATCTGGTCGGAGGCGGAGGGGCATTACCTGTCCTCGCACCGTATCCTGTCGACGGGCACGCATCTGGCGGACGGGGCCTTCGGCGCGGCCACGGGGCGGCGCTTCGCGATCCGCGCGATCGCCGATTGCGCGGCGCGCGCGGGCGTGATCGACGATGAATGGCTGTTGCGCGACAATGGCGGGCTCATTCGGCAACTGGGCGGCGACCCGCGCAGCTTTGCGCGCGCGCTGATCGCGCGCGAAGGCGGGCCGGAGGCCTGCACACGGCCTTTCACGCCCGAAATCGACATTGCAGGCCCTTACGCCGGGCGCGGCAACGACAATGACTGGGGCGCGCGGCTGGCCGATATTCTGACCCGGATCATGGCGGGCGATCTGGCGGTCATCGCCCAAAGCTATGACCGCGCGGCAAATCTTTTCTATCCCGGCGCGGTCGAGGCCTTCTCGCATGACGGCGCCGAGCGCTTCTGGATGGGCCTGCGCGCGGCCTTCCCCTCGGCCCGGTTCGCCATCCACCATGTCATCGGCCGCGCGGACAAGGTGATGCCGCCGCGCGCGGCGCTGCGCTGGTCGCTCGATGGAACGCATGACGGCTGGGGCAGTTTTGGCCCGCCAACCGGCGCGCGCGTGCATGTGATGGGGGCAACGCATGGCGAGTTCGGCCCCTGGGGCGGTGTCGATGGCCGCCACGGCTGGGGCCTGCGCCGCGAATACACGCTTTTCGACGAAACCGCGATCTGGAAGCAGATCGCCCTGCATACAGGTGACACATGAGCACAGACCCGATGGATGGCCGCATTGTCCGCTATGGCGACCTGCAGCCCTGCAAGACTGCCTTCATCGACGCCCATACCCCGGGCAGCGACCAGAAGGAGAACTTCACCATCATCGGCGGTGGCGTGTCCGAGAGCGCCGATCAGCATGTGCACATCACCGACACGCCCGGCTTCAATATAGGTGCCGCGGGCCAGCCCCCGAACTGCCGCAACAGCCTGCACAGCCACCGCACGGCGGAAGTGTTCTTCGTGCTCAAGGGCCGCTGGCGGTTTTTCTGGGGCCGCTGGGGCACGGCGGGCGAGGTGGTGCTGGAAGAGGGCGATATCTTCAACATCCCCACGGGCATCTTCCGCGGTTTCCAGAATATCGGCACCGATTACGGCATGATCATGGCCATCCTCGGCGGTGATGACGCGGGCGGCGGCGTGATCTGGGCGCCGCAGGTGATCGAGGACGCACGCGATCACGGGCTGGTTCTGGGCGCGAATGGCAAACTCTATGACACCAAACAGGGCGCCAGGCTGCCCGAGGGCATGGCGCCCATGCCGGTCTTGACCGAAGAAGAGCTCACAGCCTTCCCCGAGCCCAGCACTGCGCAGGTCATCCCCGGTTTCGTCGCGCGCTATTGGGACATGATGGCGATGTCGGACCACCAACCCTGCAAGGTGATCGCCGCCGATGGCCTGCTGCGCGACCGGCCCGGTTTCGAGGTGGAGTTCCTGTCGCGCGCGTCCGTTGCCGAGACGCCCTACGCGACCGACCGGCATGAGGTGCTGATGCCCATGCGCGGGCATTGGCGGCTTTCATGGGAGGGGGGCAGCACGGTTCTGAACCCCGGCGACACGGCGGCAGTGCCCCCTCGCCTGCCCCACAGCCTGAGCCCGGCCATGACAGGCGAGGCGTCGCTCTACCGCATCCGCAACACGGACGACCCTGCCGGGACGACGCGCAGCGCGGCATGAGGGACGCGCCGCCCTGCCCCGCCGCGGGGCTGCGCGCGGCGTCAGGAAAAAAGACGATTGGGAAGGCGGACATGCAGGCACTCATCTTCGGATCCATCGGGACCCTGGAAGAGACATCGGATCTGCAACGCGCGGCGTTCAATGCAGCCTTCCGGCAGCATGGCCTTGACTGGCACCGGGACCACGAAACCTACAGCGGGATGCTGCGCGCGTCCGGTGGGCGCGACCGCATCGCGCGGCAGGGCTGCGCGGCATCGCCTGTCCCGGCGCGCTGCAGGCAGGAGGCCGCTTCAATGGCGCCGTTGCCGTTCAGACCACTTTGGACGTCGCGGCCTGCGCGGATGATCCGTGACCACAGCAACATGACAAAGGACCCCCCATGCCCCTGAAGACCACTCATGTCGGATCGCTGCCGCGCACACAGGCAGTGGTGGATTTCCTCTTCGCGCGCGAGCGTGGCGCGGAGTATGATCAGGCCGCCTTCGATGCCTGCATGGCAGAGGCGGTCATGGAAAATGTCCGGCGCCAGAAGGAGGCGGGCGTCGATATCGTCTCGGATGGCGAATGCTCCAAGATCAGCTATGCGACCTATGTGAAGGACCGCTACAGCGGCTTTTCGGGAGACAGCCCGCGCAATGCGCCGGCCGATCTGAAGATGTTCCCGAGTTTTCTGGACAGGCTCGCCAAATCCGGTGGCACGCCGAGCTATGCGCGCCCGCAATGCACGGGGCCGATCGAGAGCAAGGGGCAGGATGAGTTGCACAAGGACATTGCCAACCTGAAGGCCGCGATGGCCGCGCACGGGATCACGCACGGTTTCATGAACGCCGCCTCGCCGGGGGTGATCAGCCTGTTTCTGCAAAATGCGCATTACCCTGACCGGCAGGCCTATCTCGATGCGCTGGCCGATTCGATGCGCGCCGAATACCGCACCATCCTCGAGGCGGGGCTCGCCCTGCAACTCGACTGCCCGGATCTGGCGCTGTCGCGGCACATGCTGTTCACCGAGTTGTCGGACGCCGAATTCCTGCGCGTGGCCGAAACCCATGTCGCGGCGCTCGAGCGCGCGCTTGATGGTCTGCCGCGCGATAATGTCCGCCTGCATATCTGCTGGGGCAATTACGAGGGGCCGCATTGCTGCGATATCGACATGGCTACCATGTTCCCGCTCCTGATGCGGGTGCCGGCCCGCTATGTCCTGTTCGAGACCGCGAACCCCCGCCATGCCCATGAATGGGCCGTGTTCCGCGACCGCGCGCATGACATCCCGTCCGACAAGGTGCTGGTGCC
>SLKB01000025.1 GCA_007134805.1 Paracoccaceae bacterium | reverse complement strand
GCGTCGAAGGCGGCCTGCGCATCGACAAGATCGGCGATGGCGGATTCGGGCACGATCCACATGGGGGTCTTCCTTTATGTCAGAGGGGCTCAGTAGGCCTTGCCGCGCGCCGAGACCGGCCAGAGCGTCTCGACCTTGTCGCCGCGCACCCCCACATACCAGTCGTGGACATTGCAGGTCGGGTCGCAATGGCCCGGCACCAGCCGCAGCTTGTCGTTGACGCTCAAGACGTTGTCCAGATCCTCCACGACGCCGTGCTCATCCGAGCATTTGACGTATTTCACATCATCGCGCCCAAAGATCACCGGCAGGCCACTGTCGACCGATTGCGCCTTGAGCCCCGCATCGACGATCGCCTTGCCGGGTTTGGCATGGCTCATGACGCTCGTGAGGATGAACAGCGCATTCTCCCACTCGCCCTGGTCGATGCGCTTGCCGTCCTTGTCGAGGATGCGGCCGTAATCGGCATCCATGAACGCGTAGGATCCGCATTGCAGCTCGTTATAGACGCCCGAGGTGCTCTCGAAATAATAGCTGCCCGTGCCGCCGCCGCCGACGATATCGCACGCGATCCCCTCGGCTTTCAGCGTGTCTACCGCGTCCTTCACCTGCGCCACGGCCAGATCGATCTTGGCCTTGCGGTCGTCATAGCTGTCCATGTGCTGCATGGCGCCCTGATAGGCCTGCAGACCTGCGAATTTCAGCCCAGGCGCCGCGTCAATCGCCTTGGCGATCTCGACCACAGCCGCGGTCGTGGTGACGCCGCAGCGGCCCGCGCCGCAGTCGATCTCGACCAGGCATTCGATCTGGGTGCCGTGGCGCTGCGCGGCTTCTGACAGATCTGCAACATTGGCCACATCGTCCACGCAGCAGATGGTGCGCGCGCCAAGCTTCGGCATACGCGCCAGTCGGTCGATCTTGGCCGGGTCACGCACCTGATTTGACACGAGAACGTCCTTGATCCCGCCGCGCGCGAAGACCTCGGCCTCGCTGACCTTCTGGCAGCAGACCCCGCAGGCGCCGCCCAAGGACTCCTGCAGTTTCGCAACATCGACCGATTTATGCATCTTGCCATGCACGCGGTGGCGCATGCCATGGGCTTTCGCATAGTCGCCCATCTTCTTGATATTCCGCTCCAGCGCGTCGAGATCGAGGATCAGGCACGGCGTCTGGATGTCGGCCGCGTCCATCCCCGGCAGGGCCGGCACGTCAAAGCCCACTTCCAGATCATTGAATTTGCTCGGTGCATTCATGGTCTTTCCCCCAATTCAAATCCACGGCAGCGTGTCGAGATCGACATTGCCGCCCGTGATGATGACGCCGACCCGCTTGCCGGCAAAGATCTCGCGGTTCTTCAGGATGGTGGCCAGCGGCACGGCGCAGCTTGGCTCGATCACGATCTTCATGCGCTGCCAGGTGAGCTTCATCGCATCGATGATCTCCTGCTCGGACGCGGTCAGGATATCGGTAACGTGGTGCGACACGAAATGCCAGGTCAGCTCTTTCAGCGGCACTTTCAGCCCGTCCGCAACCGTGCTGGGCGCATCATCGGCGATGATATGCCCCGCCTTGAAACTGCGATAGGCGTCATCGGCCTGTTCGGGCTCGGCCGCGTAGATCTCGACCCCCGGTGCGATATTCGACAGCGTCAGGCAGGTACCCGAGACCATGCCGCCCCCGCCGATCGGGGCGATCACTGCGTCGAGCCCCTCGACCTGCTCCATCAGCTCTTTCGAGCAGGTCGCCTGCCCGGCGATCACGCGCGGATCGTTGTAGGGATGGACGAATTCGGCGCCGGTTTCAGCCTGAACCTGCGCGAAAACCTCTTCGCGCGAGCTGGTCGAGGGGGCGCATTCGGTGATGATCCCGCCATAGCCGCGCACGGCGTCCTTCTTGGCTGTGGGCGCGGTGCGGGGCATCACCACATGGCACGGGATCCCGCGCCGGCCCGCGGCATAGCTGAGCGAGAGCGCGTGATTGCCGCTGGAATGCGTGGCCACGCCCTTTGCGGCCATCGCGTCCGACAGGCCGAAAACCGCGTTGGACGCGCCGCGCGCCTTGAAGGCGCCGGCCTTCTGGAAGTTCTCGCATTTGAAGAACAGCTCGGCCCCGGTCAGGGCATTGAAATACTGCGATGTCAGCACCGGGGCGCGGTGGATATGCGGCGCGATCCGCGCATGGGCGGCCAGAACATCGTCAAAGCTCGGGATCGTCAGATCAGCGGAATCCTTCATCTTGACCTCCTATCATCCTGTCATACTTGAGCTTTCAGGCAGCGGCGGCAAGCGGTTGCGTGGCCGAGGCGCGCAGATAATCCTGCGCCTCTGCCACCCCGGAGCCGAGCTTGATGCCCCAGCCAAGATCGGCCATGCACATCTCGGCAACTGCCAGACCAGAAAGCAGCATCGCATCAGAGAGCATGCCCAAATGCCCGATCCTGAACACTTTTCCGGCAACCTCGCCCAGACCCACGCCAAACGCCATGTCATATTTCTGCGCGGCCAGTTGCACAAGTTCGGTGCCATTGCAGCCTTCCGGGACAACGACCGCAGTGACCGTGTCAGAATAAAGCTCAGGGCTGACCGCGCAAGGGCGCAGGCCCCAGCCGGCAACCGCGCGGCGGGTCGCTTCGGCCAGGCGGTGGTGACGTGAATAGACGGCCTCAAGCCCTTCTTCTTCCAGCATTTCTATCGATTGCGCAAGCCCCGCGATCAGCCCGACTGCAGGCGTGTAGGGGTAGCCGCCGGCCGCGTAGCTCCGCAGCATGTCGCGGAAATCGAAGAAGCAGCGCGGCAGGGTGGCGGTTTCCATCGCCGCGATCGCCTTGGGCGAGACGCCGAGGATCGCGAGCCCCGCAGGCAACATGAAGCCCTTTTGCGACCCTGCAACCGCTATATCTACCCCCCAACCGGCCATGTCGAAGGGCATGGATCCGATGGAGGACACACCGTCCACCAGCAGAAGTGCGGGGTGGCCCGCTGCATCGAGCGCGCGGCGGATGCCTGCGATATCCGAGCGCACGCCCGTCGCGGTTTCATTATGAGTGGCCAATACGGCCTTGATTTCATGTGATTCATCTGCGCGCAACGCAGCCTCGATCCGGGCCAGGGGGGCGCCTTCGCCCCAGGGGGTCTCGAGGATGTCGACCTGCAGGCCGAGGCGCTGGCACATGTCGATCCAGCGGTGGCTGAACATGCCGAACCGAGCCGCTAACACCTTGTCACCACTTGATAAAGTGTTGGAAAGGGCGGCTTCCCAGCCGCCGGTGCCGGTGCTGGGCAGCACGATCACCTCGCCCGCGTCCATGCTCAGCACGCGGCGCACGCCGGCGATTGCGGGCTTGAAAAGATTGGCGAATTTCGGCGAGCGGTGGTCCAGCGTGGCGATGTCGCAGGCCTTGCGGATCGCCTCGGGGATATTGGTGGGGCCCGGGATGAAGACGGGGTTCTGCGAAGACATGGACAAACTCCTCCCTTGATTTCAGAACCTTAGCAGGAGAGGATCGGCGCTACAATTTTTTTGAAAAAAGGTTTTACCCTGTGAAAAAAGAAGCCTGAGACTTGACGGGAAAGGCTTTTTCTTTTTTCATCCAGTGAAAAATGATTTTGCAGTCTGAAAAAAGGACGTCGAGATGGCTGAAGCCCGCCAGCGCGGCCGCCCCCGCGCCTTCCATGACAAGACCGCGCAGAACACGGTCCAGTCGCTCGACCGGGCGCTGGCGATCCTCGAGGTGCTGGCGGGGGGCAGCGGGCTCACGCTTACCGAGCTTGCGCAAAGCTCGGGGCAGTCCACGGCGACCGTCTACCGGGTGCTGAGCACGTTTCAGGCGCATGGCTTCGTCGAGCCGGAGCCGGGCGCGCAGCGCTGGCATGTGGGCGCGGGCGCGTTCCGGGTGGGGTCGAGCTATCTGCGGCGCACGACGCTGGTCGATCAGGCGCGCGGCGCGATGCAGGGCCTGATGCGCGAGAGCGGCGAGACGGCCAATCTCGGGATCGAGGATCGCGACGAGGTGCTGTTTTTGACGCAGGTGGAAACGCCCGAGGCGATCCGCGCCTTCTTCCCGCCCGGCACGCGCAGCCCGATGCATGTCTCGGGCATCGGCAAGGCGCTGCTGGCGTGGTCGGGCACGCGCAAGGTGGTGCGGGTGATGATGGGGGGGCTGCCGGGCTTCACGCCGCAATCGCTGACCGACGGGGTGGAGCTGGAAAAGGACCTCATCGACACGCGCGCGCGCGGCTATGCGATCGACAATGCCGAGCGGACCGAGGGGATGCGCTGCATCGCCGCCCCCATCTTCAACGCGCATGGCGAGCCGGTGGCGGGGCTGTCGATATCCGGCCCCGCCTTCCGCATGCGGGAGGCCCGCGACGCGGAACTCGGCGATCTGGTCCGCCGCGCCGCACTTGGGGTGACCGAGGCGACGGGGGGGCGGATGCCGGGGTGAGGGGCGCCTGCACGCCTGTTGAAAAAGGCGCGTATCTGCCCGTGCTCAAGTATGCGATCGGAAAACTGTTGCTTCCCGCGCTTGCCCCGAGCCCTGGCACGGGCCGCGCGCGGGCCGCGCCTGAAGAT